>DATNKH010000643.1:0-4854 GCA_035603475.1 Thermoanaerobaculia bacterium | reverse complement strand
CCTGCTGACCACCGACGACGTCCCGCAGCTCGTCGGCGGCCCGCGTTCGCCGGTCCTCCTGGCGCTGACCTGCAACATCGCCCACTTCGCCTATCCCGGCTATCGCTTCCTCGGCGAGGAGCTGATCGTCCAGCCCGGCGGCGGCGCGATGGCGGTCTACGCGCCGACGGGCCTGTCCTACGACGGCCCGGCCGTGCAGCTCGGCCGGCACCTGCTGCCGGCCCTCCTCGCGGCGCCCGGCACGGTGCTCGGCGACGCCATCCTGCACGGCGTCCGCGGTTATGCCGCCACCGGCGACCTCACGCTGCTGCCCGCCTACAATCTGCTGGGCGATCCGGTGCTGGCGATCAAATAGGCGACCGCAACGCGGCTGGCTTAGCTGTTAGTGGCGGCGCTCTGTCGATTCGTTGCCATCTCGCGCGTCTACAATGACGACGGCCGGACGATCACGGCGTGAAGGGCTCACGCGCGTGCCGTCGCGGCGCTGAAAGGAGAGGGCGACATGGCGAACGCATTCATTCACGTGGAGCTGAGCACCACCGATGTGGGCAAGGCGAAGGACTTCTACGGCAAGCTCTTCAAGTGGACCCTGGAAGACGTGCCGATGGACGGCGGCACCTACACCCTGATCAAGGTTGGCGAGGGAACGGGAGGGGGCATCATGCAGCAGATGGTGCCCGGCGCACCCTCCACGTGGATGGCCTACGTCGACGTGGACGACATCGCCGCGGCGACAAAGCGGGCGAAGGACCTGGGCGCCACGGTGATGCGCGACGTCACCGAGGTCATGGGCGCCGGCTGGCTGAGCATCATCGTGGATCCCACCGGCGCCGTCCTGGGCTTGTGGAAGGCGGCCGCGAGAGGGTAGAGGCGCGGCTTCAATCCCCGGCCGGCCCGCCGCCGCCGTTCGCGGCGGCGGCGCCGCCGTCGGCGCCGTCGAGGGAATCGAGCGCATCGATGACCGACGCGCGCTCGAGGCTCTCGGTGAGGCGGATCATTTCGACCGCCTTGCCGGCCAGGCCGCCGGGATCGGCGATCAGCTTGCCCAGGAACGTCACCTTCGCGTCCAGGGCGGCCACGGCCGGCGGCCAGACCGGCTGCGGCAGGTGGGCCAGGATCACGGCGTGGTTCCAGGCGTCCTCGCGGGCGGCGTCGATGCTGAAGTCGAGCACCTGCGTCTCGTCGCGGCCGCCGACCTGGTCCAGCAGGCCGATGAGCGGCGAGAAGCGGCCGATCGCCGCTTCCGCGGCCGGCAGCAGCTTGCCCAGGAGCTGGTTGATCTTGTCGAAGTCACCGTGAAGAGAGGCGATGGCCTCGCCCGGGCAGACCTCGGCGGCGGCTAGCCCCAGGTCGAAGTTGATGTGGGCGTTGATCGAGACCAGCAGGTCCTGCAGGATGATGAGCCGGTCGCTCCGCGTCGCGCGGAACGCGAGGTCCCAGCAGCTGGCGGGCTGGCCGCCGCCGAGGAAGGTCTGGTAGGCGTCGAGATAGCGGTTGGCGAAGACGGTGTCCAGCCGCTGCATGCGCGGACCGTCGTCGAAGAGACCCTGCGCGATCCCCTGCCTGACCGCGAGCGTCACCTGCCGGTAGAGGGCCGGGAAGAAGCCCATCGGGCTGTTGGCGCTCCGGGCGCGCGCGATGATGCCGGCCAGCATGACCAGCACCTGGTCGATGTCCTGCGCCTGGAGCGCGCCGCCGGCGGCCTGTTGCACATGTTCTCCTTTGGCTCGCCGATGCGCCCCGGCCAGGCTGTCCCTGGGCTGCGAATCTCCCCCGGCGCCCAGCCCTACTTCCGCAGGTTCACGAACTCCCACCCGAAGCGGCCCTTGATGCAGAGGTTGCCGCGGGTCACGTCGTGATCGATCGGCGAGCCGACCTTGACGATCCGCTCGTCCTGCACGTGCACGGTCAGGGTGCAGCCGACGCCGCAGTAGGGGCAGATGGTGTCGGTGGCGGTCTGCCGGTCCTCGTCCCAGGTGCCGGCCTCGCGCATGTCGTGCTCGCTCTTGAACATCAGGGCGCCGGTCGGACAGACGCCGATGCAGTTGCCGCAGTAGACACAGGCGGAGCCGGGCAGCGGCACGTCGTACTCGGTGGCGATGCGCGCGTCGAAGCCCCGCCCGGCCAGGGCGATGGCGAAGGTGTTCTGCGCATCCCTGCCGCAGGCTTCGACGCACTTGTAGCAGAGGATGCACTTCGAGTAGTTGCGGACGTAGAGGTCGTTGTCCGTCTTCACCGGCTGGCCGACCGTCGCCGCCGCGTCCGCGCGCGGCGGATGATGGTGGCCGGGCCGGGCCGCGTCGCGCTCGCCTGACGCGGCCGGCGGCGCCGGCGCACCGAAGCGCTCCGGGCGGGCGCCATAGGCCGTCATGTAGGCCTGCAGCTGGGGCGCGGTCGAGACGTCGACCGACGAGGCCAGCAGCTCGAGCACCAGGCGGCGGCTCAGGCGGACGCGCTCGGAATCGGTCCTCACCGCCATGCCCGCCTCGGCCTTGCGCGAGCAGGCGGGGACGAGGGCGCGGGAGCCCTCGACCTCCACCACGCAGATGCGGCAGACGTTGACCGGCGTCAGGCTCTCGAGGAAGCAGAGCGTCGGGGTCTCGATCCCCAGCTGCCGCGCCGCGTCGAGCAGGGTCGCCCCTTCCGGCACCGCCACCGGCCGGCCGTCGACCGTGAGCTCGACGGTGCCCCGCGGACGCGGCGGCGGGACGACCGGCAGCGGTCCGCGCGGCACCGGGACGAGGGCGTCCGGCGCGCTGGCGCTCATCGCTTCTCCTGCGCTCATCGCTTCTCCTGGAAGATGGGGAACTTCGCCACCGCCGACTCGACGGCGCTCGAGGCGGTCTGGCCCAGGCCGCAGATGGAAGCGTCGCGCATCACCTGGCCGAGCTCGGCGAGCAGCGCCAGCTCCTGCGCCACCGAGCCCAGCGGCCGGTCCTGGGCAAGGCGGTGCAGGACCTCCTCCTGGCGCACCGCCCCGACCCGGCAGGGCACGCACTGGCCGCAGGACTCGTCGCGGAAGAACTGCGCGATCCGGCGCAGCGCCTGGCGCAGGTCGACGGTGTCGTCGAAGGCCATCACCACCCCCGAGCCGAGCGCGGCGCCGATCGCGCGGGTGCCCTCGAAGGTCAGCGGCACGTCGAGCTGATCCGGCGTCAAGAAGACCCCGGCGGCGCCGCCCAGGAGCACGGCCTGCAGGCGGCGGCCGGGACGGCCCGCGCCGCCGGCACCGCCAGGGCCACTGGGGCCGCCTGGTCCCCCTGCGAGGGCGAGCAGCTGCCGGAGGGTGACGCCGAAGGTGACCTCGTAGACTCCGGGCCGCGCCACGTGGCCCGAGACGCAGAAGAGCTTGGTGCCGGTCGAGCGCTCGGTGCCGGCCGCGGCGAAGGCCTTGCCCCCGCCGAGCACGATCGGCAAGACGTTGACCAGCGTCTCCACGTTGTTCATCACCGTCGGCTTGCCGAAGAGACCGACCTGGGTGGGGAACGGCGGCTTGTTGCGCGGCTCGCCGCGGCGGCCCTCGAGAGAGTTGATGAGCGCCATCTCCTCGCCGCAGATGTAGGCGCCGGCGCCGCGGCGCAGCTCGACGTCGAAGCGCACGCCGTGGCCCAGGACGTCGCCGCCCAGCAGGCCGCGGTCGCGGCAGAGCCGGATGGCGTGGCCGAGCCGCGCGGCAGCCAGGGGATACTCGCCGCGGATGTAGAGGTACCCCTGCTCGCAGCCGGTGGCGAAGCCCGCGATGGTCATCGCCTCGATCAGCGCGAACGGGTCGCCCTCCATCAGCACGCGGTCCTTGAAGGTCCCCGGCTCCGACTCGTCGGCATTGCAGACCAGGTAGCGCGGCAGCGGCGCCGAGCGCACGGTCAGCCACTTCTGCCCGGTCGGGAAGGCGGCGCCGCCGCGGCCCAGCAGCTTGGCGTCGATCACCTCGCGCACCACCTGCTCGGGGCCCATCTCGAGAGCCCGCCGCAGGGCCAGGCAGCCGCCGGCCGCGCGGTAGTCGTCGAGGCTCGAGGGATCGACGCTCCCGACGCGGCCGAGCAGCGGCAGCGGCGGCGGCGACGGCATCGCCGCGCTCGCCGCGGCCGCCCCTCCCGGTGCCGCCCCTCGCAGCTGAGGCACGGAGCGGGCGACATCCATCGGCGGCGGGTTCCAGCCGCCTCCGTTGCCGCCCCCACCTCCCCTGCCGCCCCCGGCCTCGGCCGCCGCCAGCAGCGCCTCTGCCGTCGCCGGCGCCACCGCCTGCTCGCGCGGCGGGTCCCCGGCCGCCAGCACCAGCGCCGCGGGCGCCCGCTCGCACAGGCCGAGGCAGGGGCTGCGATGCCAGGTCACGACGCCGTCCGGGCTGGCGCCCGGGGGACCGAGCCGCCGCTCGAGGTCGGCGCACAGCAGCTCGGCGTTGTCGCCGTGCAGGAAGCTGCAGCCGATGTCGTCGCAGACGTGGATGGCGACCGGCGGGTGAGGCCTGGTCTGGAAGAGAGCGTAGAAATCGGCCACGCCGTAGGCCTCGGCCGGGGCCACCTCGAGCCGGCGGCAGGCGTGATTGAGAGCGCCCGGGCTGATCCAGCCCACCCGTCCCTGGAGAGCATGGAGCACCGGCAGGAGGTGCTGCCGCCGGGCATCGGCAGGCATCGCAGGCGCCGCCGGGCAGAGCTGCGCGAGACAGCCGTCGACCGCAGCCGCCTCCTCCGCGGTGGGTTCGTCGGCGGTGAAGTGGAGGTCCATCAGGTGTTCGATCTTACCGCGCCCCGGTGCCGGCCCGTCGAGATCCCGCGCGGTGGTCGAGGGTCAGGCCCTCCTGCCTCCGTTTGGGCGAGGCATGGAAGTCTGCAGCCAGTTCGTTGAACACCCCTC
>DATNKH010000642.1:0-2381 GCA_035603475.1 Thermoanaerobaculia bacterium | reverse complement strand
ACCGGCAGGCCCGGAGCGCTGACGGCCCCCGACGGCGATCACCGGCCACCGGCCGCCGACCGCCAGCCGGCTGCCGACTGCCGACTGCCGACTGCCGACTGCCGGGGAGGCGAGCGGGAGACGACTGCCCATGGACAGGTTCCACATCTCGGGTCCGACCCCGCTGATCGGCCGCGTGTGCGCGAGCGGCGCCAAGAACGCCGCCCTGCCGGCCCTCGCGGCATCACTGCTCACCGACGAGCCGGTGACGCTGCACCGCGTTCCCAGGGTGCGCGACCTTCGCACCATGCGCCGCCTGCTGGACTACCTGGGCGTCGGCAGCGAGGAGCGGGAGGCGGCGGGGCCGGGGGGGGAGAGCCCGGAGAGCCGCCCCGAGACCGCCCTGGTGCTGCGGCGCGCGCGGCCGAGCTCGTCCTCCGACGCGCCCTACGAGCTGGTCAAGACCATGCGCGCCAGCGTCCTGGTACTGGGACCCCTGCTCGCGCGCTTCGGCTTCGCCCGCGTCTCGCTGCCCGGCGGCTGCGCCATCGGCGTGCGGCCCATCGACCAGCATCTCAAGGGGCTGGCGGCGCTCGGCGCCGACGTCAGGCTCGCCGGCGGCTACGTGGAGACGCGGGCGAGCCGCCTGACCGGCGCCCGCTTCCGCTTCGACCTGCCGACCGTCACCGGCACCGAGAACCTGCTGCTCGCCGCCTGCCTGGCGCGCGGCACCACGGTGCTGGAGAACTGCGCCCGCGAGCCGGAGGTGGCGGACCTCGCGCGGCTGCTCAACGCCATGGGCGCACGCATCTCCGGCGCCGGCGGCGACACCGTCGTCGTCGACGGCGTCGACAGTCTGGGCGGCGCCGCCCACCGGGTCATCCCGGATCGCATCGAAGGCGGCACCTACCTGATCGGTGCCGCGATCACCGGCGGCGACGTCCTGCTCGAGCAGGCGAGCGCCGCCGATCTGGCGCCGCTGCTGGACAAATTGGCGGAGGTCGGGGTCGAGATCGAGGTCTCGCCCGCCGGCATCCGGGCCCGCGCGCGTGGCGGCGACGGCAGCCTGCGCGCCCGCGACGTCGCCACCGCGCCGCACCCCGGCTTCCCCACCGACCTGCAGGCCCAGTACATGGCCTTGATGACCCGCGCCACCGGGACGTCCACGATCCGCGAGACCGTGTTCGAGAACCGTTTCCAGCACGCGCCGGAGCTGGCGCGCATGGGCGCCCGCGTCCACGTCGACGGCCGCTCGGCGCGCGTCGACGGCCCGACCGAGCTGACCGGCGCCGCCGTCATGGCCACCGATCTGCGGGCCTCGGCCTGCCTGGTGCTGGCCGGCGTCGCCGCGGCGGGCACCACGGTGGTGGACCGCATCTACCACCTGGACCGCGGTTACGAAGGCATGGAACTGAAACTGCAGGGATTGGGGGCGCACGTGGCGCGCGTGGCGGAGTCCATGGCCACCTGAAGCCGCTCGCGCGCGGCGGCGGCCCCCTCGCGGGACCCCCCCGGGGAAGCGGACGGCCCGCCACGGCACCGCCGCTCCCGGCCAATGCTCACCTCGCCCCCGCCCTCGCTCCTGCCCCGGCTCCCGCGCGATCTCGTCCTCGTCATCCTTGCCGTCCTGGCCGTCGTGACGGCCGGCGCGGACCCGGCCTTACCGGCGGCCGGCCTGGCGCCGGCGGTGGCGCGCGCGGCCCTGGTGGTGGCCACCGTGCCCGCCGCGCCCGCCGCCTTGGGGACGGCCGATCCGCGCCCTGCCCTGGTGGCGCTCGAGCTCGTGAACCGCCACCGCGAGGCGCTGGCGCGCGTTCAGGAGGAGACCGCGGAGCGGCCCGCCGCCGGCCGGCGGATCGGCCTCGACTACCTGCGCGGCCACCTGCTCGAGCTGCTCGGCAGGCCGGCCGACTCGGTGCCGGCCTTCGTCGACGCCATCTCCGCCACGCCCAGGCTCGCCTTCCACAGCCGCTACCGGCTCGCTGCCGAGCAGATCCGCCTCGGCCACCCCGAGGTGGCGGCCGGTCTGCTCGCCACCGGCCTGGCCGCCGAGCCAGGGTCGCCGCTGGCGCCGGAAGCGGTGCGGCTGCTGGTCCAGAGCCTCGCCCGCGGCGGCGACTGCCGCCTCCTGCGCGGCTTCCGCACCCACCAGCTGGCCACCCCGGAGCGGCGCCAGGTGCAACTGGCGCAGGCCGACTGCGTCCAGCGAGAAGTGCCGCGACAGGCGACAGGCGGAGCCGCGGCCGACCTGCAACGGATACCGCGACAGGCGTCCGCGGCGGCACCGGCGGCACCGACGACGCCGACAACCTCGGCGACCTCGGCGACCCCGAGGCCGGCGACGGCACCGGCAGCCGCCGGCGCCGCGGCCGATCCCCGTGTGAGCGTCACGCCGCAGCAGG
>DATNKH010000641.1:0-9630 GCA_035603475.1 Thermoanaerobaculia bacterium | reverse complement strand
TGCCGACCGGCTTCTTGACGTCGTCGCCCGAGAACAGCACCTGCCCGAGATTGCCGCGCACGAAACCGATCGGCTCGCCGGGGACCGCCTCCCACAGCCACGCCTCGACGCTCTGCTTGCTGCCGCTCTTGATCTCGTTGTGGTCCTGCGAGAAGTAGCCGCGGTGGGCCTCGTAGCCCCACTCCGCCCTGCCGGCGTCGGCCTCGACCTCGCCGACCGCGATCTTCAGCAGCGTCGACTTGCCGATGCCGTTCGGGCCGATGATCGCCAGCCGGTCGCCGCGCTGCACCTGCAGCGAGACGTCCGCGAGCACCCGCTTGTCGCCGTAGGACTTCGCGATGCCCTCGAGCTCGAGCACCTGGCGGCCGCTCGGGCGCACCTGCTTGAACTTGAACACCGGGTAGCGGCGCGAGCTCTGCGGCAGGCGGTCGATGACGATCTTCTCGATCATCTTGATCTTGCTCTGCGCCTGCCGGGCCTTGGTGGCCTTGGCGCGGAAGCGGTCGACGAACGCCTGGTGGTCGGCGATCTGCTTCTCCCGCTTCTCGATCTCCGCCTCCTTGCGCTCACGCTCGGCGACTTTGGCGGCGGCGAAAGCCGTGTAATTCCCCGGGTAGAGCATGATCGTTTCGTAATCGACGTCCACAATGTGGGTGCAGATGTTGTCGAGGAAGCGGTGATCGTGAGAGATCACGATCGCCGTCCCCTTGTAACTCTCGAGGAACTTCTCCAGCCAGCGGATCGACAGGATGTCCAGGTGATTGGTGGGCTCGTCGAGCAGCAGCGCGTCGGGCTCGGAGGCCAGCACTTGCCCCAGCAGCACCCGCAGCTTGAAGCCTCCCGAGAGGGTGGACAGCGGCTGGCGGTGGAGCTCGGTGGGGATGCCGAGACCTTCCAGCACCTCGCCGGCGCGCGCCTCGAGCGTGTAGCCGTCGTGATGCAGGATGAGCTCCTCGAGCTCGCTGTACCGGTGGGCGTCGAACTCGGTGTCTTCAGGGGGGGCGTGCTCGCCGTCGCCGGGATGCGCGAGCATCCGCTCCTTCTCGACCATCGCCTCCCAGACGTCGTGGTTGCCCATCATCGCCACCTCGAGGATGGGCATCGACTCGAAGCGGAAGTGGTCCTGCCTCAGGACGCCGAGCTTCAGGCGCTTCGGCATGGACACCGTGCCGGCGCTGGGCCCCTCCTCGCCGGTCAGGATGCGGAGGAACGTCGACTTCCCCGAACCGTTGGCCCCGACCAGGCCATAGCGGTTGCCGGGGTTGAATTGAATCGACACCCCTTCGAACAGCGTCTGAGGTCCATAGGACTTGCCGAGGTCGGATACCGCGATCATAGGGCCCGAGATGATAACACCCGGACTGCCGGCGATCTTTCCGGGTCGATCTTTCCCCGCCATGCTACCCTTGGCGGGCGGCCGTCGCGGGCTAGGATGGCCGCGGCGGACAGGCGGAGGACAGAGAGTCATGGCGAACGTCACGATCGGGTTCGGGTTGGTGCTGGCGGCGCTCGGCCTGGGAGGCTATGTCGCCACCGGCCGGACCAGCCTCACGGCCCTGATCCCGCTGGCCTTCGGGGTGCTGCTGGTGGTCTGCGGCGCGCTGGCCCGGCGCGAGGCTCTGCTGAAGCATGCCATGCACGCCGCGGCGGTCCTGGGACTGCTGGGGTTCCTCGGCCCGCTACGCGTCCTGCCGCAGATGATGACGCTGCTCGGAGGCGGCGAGGTGCCGCGCCGGGCGGCGGTCCTCGATCAGCTGGCGATGATGATCGTCTGCGGCGTCTTCCTGGCGCTATGCATACGGTCCTTCGTGGCGGCTCGCCGCGCCCGCGCGGCTTGAGCTCTCCCTGCCCGGGCCCTCCCCGCTTCGAGACCCTCCTCGGTGTCCGCAACCCGCAGCGCGATGATCTCCGGCGTCTCCGGCGTCTCCGGCGTCTCCGGCGTCTCCGGCGGCTCCGGCAGGTCCGGCAGTTCCCGCAGCTCCGCGGAGCGGCCATGGTGGCGGCGCCGATGGCTCTGGTGGCTGGCCGGCGCCGCCGCGCTCTGCGCCGGCCTCGGCCTGCTCGTGCTGTGGCCGTTCTGGAAGCTGTCCAGCCACTTCGAGGAGATCACTTTCCGCCAGCCGTCGCGCCTCTACGCCCAGCCGGCCGAGCTCGAGGCGGGCCGGGCCTATCCGCCGGAACGGATCCTCAAGGAGCTGCTGGGCGAAGGTTACCGCGAGGAGGAGAGCGAGGCCGCCGCGCTCGCCCCCGGCCGCTTCCGCATCGCCCACGGCAACCTCTCCGTCCACCTGCGCAGCTTCTTCCTGCCCGACGGCCGCCGCGGCGGCGGGCTGCTCGAGATCCGTTTCCAGGGCCCGCGGGTGATGCGGCTGTGGCTGAACGGCCAGCCACAGCAGCAGGCGGTGCTCGAGCCGCCGCTCCTCGCCTCCTACTACGGCCCCGGCCAGCTGGAGCGCCGCCCGGTGGCGGTGGACGACGTGGCCGAGGACCTCGTCGCGGCGGTCGTCGCCGCCGAGGACGAGAGCTTCTTCACCCACTCCGGCGTGGCGCCGAGCAGCATCCTGCGCGCCCTCTGGGTGAACCTGCGGGGCGGCCAGGTCCGCCAGGGCGGCAGCACCCTGACCCAACAGGTGGTGAAGAACATCTACCTCACCCAGGAGCGCAAGCTGGCGCGCAAGGTGGAAGAGGCGGTGCTGGCGGTGATGCTCGAGATGCGCTACAGCAAGCGCGAGATCCTGACCGCCTACCTGAACGAGATCTATCTCGGGCGCAGCGGCGGCGTCAACGTGATGGGGATGGGCGCCGCCTCGCGGGCCTACTTCGGCAAGGACGCGAGCGAGCTCAGCCTGGCCGAGGCGGCGACTCTCGCCGGCATCATCCCGGCGCCGGCGTCGTATTCGCCGCTCACCCACCCCGACCGCGCCAAGGAGCGCCGCGACTGGGTGCTGCGCCGGCTGGCGGCGCTCGGCCGTGTCGATCAGGCGCGGGTGGAGCAGGCGCTGGCGACGCCGGTCACGGTGGCGCCGGAGCCGCTCGCCCGGCGGCGCGCGCCGTACTTCGCGGACGCGATCGAGGCCGAAGCGGCCAAGCGCTACAAGGTCGAGGACCTGGCGGACGGCGGCTACTCGCTGTTCTCGACCCTGAGCTGGGACGACCAGCAGGCGGCCCAGGCCGCCGTCGACGCGGGACTGGCGGCGGCCGAGAAGGGTTACCAGAAGGGCAACAAGGCCTCGCTACAGGCGGCGCTGATCTCGCTGCAGCCGGGGACCGGCGGCATCCTGGCCTACATCGGCGGCCGCCGCTACGAGCAGAGCCAGTTCGATCGCGTCAGCCAGGCCTTCCGCCAGACCGGCAGCGCCTTCAAGCCCATCGTCTATGCCGCCGCCTTCGAGGAGAAGCGCGCGACCCCGGCCACCTTCCTCGAGGACGAGCCGCTGACGGTGGCGGTCGGCAATGCCACCTGGAGTCCGAAGAACGACGACGGCGAGTACCACGGCTGGGTCACCGTCAGGACCGCCCTCGAGCACAGCTACAACCCGGCCACCGAGCGGCTGGCCCTGCAGGTCGGCATCCCGAAGATCGTGGCGATGGGTGAGCGCCTCGGGATCACCTCGACGATGCAGCCCTACCCGGCCGTCGCCCTGGGAGCGACCGCGGTGGCGCCCATCGAATTGGCGACCGTCTACGCCAGCCTCGCCGCCGGCGGCATCCGCCCGCCGGTGCACGGCCTGCTGGCGGTGGTCGACAGCCACGGCAAGCCGGTCCCGGGGGCGCCGCTGGGCGACCCCGAGCGGGTGCTGTCGCCGCAGTCGGACTACCTGGTGACCTCGCTGCTGCAGGGGGTTCTCGAGCGCGGCACCGGCGCCGGCGCCGCCCCGCAGCTGCGCGGCAGGCTGGCGGGCAAGACCGGCACCACCAACGACCGCCGCGACAGCTGGTTCGCCGGCTATGCGCCGGAGCGCGTCACCGTGGTCTGGGTGGGATACGACGACAACGCGGTCACCCGTTTGTCGGGCGCGCGGGCGGCGCTG
This sequence comes from Thermoanaerobaculia bacterium, assembly GCA_035603475.1. GTDB lineage: Bacteria > Acidobacteriota > Thermoanaerobaculia > Multivoradales > UBA5704 > JASLEW01. Next base: position 5,599 of record DATNKH010000641.1, on the reverse strand, counting down.
CCGATCTGGAGCCGCTTCACCGTTGCCGTCGCGCCGCCGGGCGGCTACTCCACCTTCCCGCAGCCGCCCGGAATCCGCAGCGCCCTCATCGATCCCGAGACCGGCCTGCTCGCCACCGAATACTGCCCGCAGGTCTTCACCGAGATCTTCGCCGAGGGAGACCTGCCGTCCGAGGTCTGCAACCTGCACCAGAGCTTCGCCGACCAGATCGGCACGCCGCCGCCGGCCGCTCTCCGGCCGGGCGACGAGATCCTGCCGGCCATGCCGGCCGTGCCGGCCAGGCCCGCCGAGGCGCGCCGCGGCCCGCACCCGTTCCGGAGCTGGCTGCGGCGGCTGTTCGGCAGCGGCGGCGGCCCCGACTCCCACGGCGACGACGAACGCGGCGGCAAGGGCCAGGACGGCGGCCGCGGCAAGGGGGGCGGCAACGGCGGCCAGGGAGGGGGCCAGAGCAGCGGCCAGGGCGGCGGTGGGAAGCCCCACCCCGGCGCGAGCGGCGGCACTGGCGAAACCGGCGGCACCGGCGGCACCGGCGATCGGGACGACGGCGACGACGGCGACGACGGCATAGAATCGCCGCCATGAGCTCTTTCTTCCAGCGTCTCCGCGGCAAGCCGGCAGCGCCGGCGGCGCCGCTGACCGCCGACGGCCTGCTGGCGAGCGATCTCTGGGTGGACCAGCCCGACGCGGCGCGGCGGATCGACGCCTGGCGGAAGAAGGGGGAGGTCGGCGCCGAGCAGGCCGAGAAGCTGCGCGGCTTCGTGGACCGCGGCTACCTGATCTTCGACGCCGGCCTGCCGCCGCGCGTCTTCGAGGAGGTGGCGGCGGACCTCGAGCGCGTCTGGCGCGACCGGCCGGCGGACCTCACCTACAGCCCGCACGGGCCGCTGCGCTCCTTCGCGTATGCCGACCCGGCGCGCGACCGCCGGCCCTCCTACCGGATCGCCGATCTGCACGCGCACTCCAAGGCGGCGCTCGCGATCTACCTCTGGCGGCCGATCTTCGATTACGTCGAGCGCATCCTCGGGCAGCCGGCGGTCGCCACCCAGTCGCTGTACTTCGAGTACGGCAGCCAGCAGGCGCTGCATCGCGACCCGGTCTTCGTGCAGAACCGCCCGCCGAGCCACCTGGTGGCCGCCTGGGTGGCGCTCGAGGACATCAGCCCGCAGAGCGGGCCGCTGGTCTACATTCCCGGCTCGCACCGCCTGCCCTACTACCAGCTGGCGCCCGGCGACCATCGCTTCGACGAGAGCCGCTACGGCGAGCGGGAGGCGAACGCCATGGCGGCGTTCGACCGCGAGCAGGTCCAGGCGCACGGCCTGGGCAGCGAGAGCCTCGTCTGCCCGCGCGGCGAAGTGCTGCTCTGGCACTCCTCGCTGCTGCACGGCGGCTCGGCGGTGGCGGACCCCTCCCGCACGCGCAACAGCTTCGTCATTCATTTCTCGACGCTGGCCAGCTACAAGCTCCGCCGCGAGCGCCTGGTCGAGCTGCTGCCGGGTCCCGACGGCGAGACGGTGCAGCGCCCGCGCATCTTCGAGACCGAGACCGTGCTGACCGCCGACGGCTGCCACGGCTTCGACAGCCCGGTCAGGGGCTACCGGCCGCCGCCGCCGGCCGGCGGCTGACGCGCCTGATGCGCCTCGGGCGTCCGGGAAGTCGCGATGCAGGATCCCCATGAGACCATCCTGGTGACGGGGGCGGGCGGCTCCATCGGCTCCGCCCTGACCGCGGCCCTCGCCAAGACGCCTTCCCGCTTCCTGATTCTCCTCGACCATTCCGAGCAGAACCTCCACGACGTCCACATGCGGCTCTCGGCCGCCGGCCGGGCAGATCACGCTGCCGTCCTGGGCGACGTCCTCGACAGTTCCCTGCTCGCCGAGCTCTTCGAGAGGTATCGGCCGGCGGTCATCTATCACGCGGCGGCGTTCAAGCATGTCCCTCTGATGGAATCCAATCCCATCGCCGTGATCCGCAACAATGCGATCGGTACCTGGGAGTTGGCCAAGGCCGCCGTCGCCTGCGCGGCCGAGCGCCTGCTGGTGATCTCCACCGACAAGGCCGTGAACCCGAGGAGCATCATGGGCGCTTCGAAGCGCCTTGCGGAGCTGGTGGTGCAGCGCATGTGCAGCTCGCGGACGAAGATCAATGCCGTGCGGCTGAGCAATGTCCTGGGCTCGCAGGGCAGCGTGAGACCCCTGTTCCAACGCCAGATCGCGCACGGCGGACCCGTGACGGTGACCCATTCCGAGGCGCGCAGGTTCTTCCTGACGCTGGAGGAGGCCGTCGAGCTGATCATGGCCGCTGCGGCCTTGGACGAGTCCGGAGCCATCCTCCTGCCCCGGATGCACGAGCCGCTGAAGGTCCTGGATCTCGCCAGGCTGATGATCCACGAGCAGGGCCTGCATGCTCCTCGCGACGTCGAGATCGTCTTCACCGGTCTGCGCCCGGGCGACAAGCTCGAAGAACAGTTGCTCTCGGAGCAGGAAGTGACCGCGCCCACCAGTGATGCGCGGTTGCGCCGCGTCCACGGTCCACCGGTCGATCCGGCGGCGCTCGACGCGGCGCTCGCCCGCATCGCGGAGAGTGTCCGCGAGCGCAACCTCGCGTCGCTGCTCGGCGAGCTCGGCGAGCTCATCCCTGAATACACGCCGAGCGACACCTTGCTTCGCCTCGTGGCCCCCGCGCTCGCCTGAGGACGACGTGCAACGCAAGATCGCCGTCATCACGACCTCTCGCGCCGACTACAGCCACCTGTACTGGCCGCTGCGCGACCTGTCGGCGCATCCCGAGGTGGACCTGAACCTGATCGTCCTGGGGTCTCACCTCTCTCCCGAGTTCGGCCACGCCGTCCAGGAGATCGAGCGGCACGGCTTCCCCATCGCCGCGCGGATCGAGTGCCTGCTGAGCTCCGATTCCGACGTCGGGATGGCCAAGACCATCGGCGTGGCCACGCTCGGCCTGGCGGACACCCTCGGCCGGATGCGGCCCGACGTCCTGCTGCTGATCGCGGATCGTTACGAGATGCTGGCCCCTGCCGCGGTCGCCCTGGCCCTGCGGATCCCCATCGCGCACATCGAGGGTGGAGAGCGGAGCGAAGGGGCGATCGACGACGCCGTGCGTAACGCCCTCACCAAGATGAGTCATATCCACTTCACTTCCACCCACGAGGCGAGGCGAAGGGTCATCGCCATGGACGAGGAGGAATGGCGCGTGCACCGGGCCGGCGCGCCGTCGCTGGACCACCTGCGGCGCAGCACGCTCTGCACGCGGCTGGAGCTCGAGGCACGCCTGGGAATCACTCTCGAGAGCTCCGCCATCGTGGTCGCCTATCACCCGGTCACGATTTCCCGCGACACGCTGGAGGAGATGGACACGCTCTTCGCGGCGCTCGCGGCGCTCCCGGATCAGCTGCTGTTCTGCTATCCGAATGCCGACGCGGGGAGCCGTGAGCTGATCGGGCGCGTTCGCGCCTTCGCGGCCGCGCGCGAGAGCTCCCATGTCTTCGTGAACCTCGACGCCCTCACCTACTGGAGCCTTCTCCGCCAGGCAGATCTATTCCTCGGGAACTCGAGCAGCGGCATCATGGAGACGCCTTCCTTCGCTCTCCCGGCGATCAACGTCGGCCTCCGGCAGCAGGGGCGGGAGCGCGCGAAGAACATCCTCGACGCCGCTCCGTCCGTCGCCGCGATCCTGGACGCGGTCAGCACCGGGAGAAGCACCGCGTACCGGGAGTCGCTGCGCGGCATGACGAATCCCTATGGCGACGGCTGCGCTTCCCAGACGATCGTGCGGGTCCTGACCTCGGTGCCGCTTGGCCAGGAGCTGCTGATGAAGCGCCATGCCGCCGATGCCGCCGTTCCCGCGCCCGAGCCCTCCGCCGCCGCCGCCGGGCCTCGTGAACGCCGCCGATGAGGATCCCGCTGTCCGCTCCCGACGTGACCGCGGCGGAGGTGGAGGCCGTGAGCGCGGTCCTCCACACCTCCCGTCTGAGCCTCGGCCCGAAGCTGGAAGAGTTCGAGCAGGCGACGGCGCGTTATGTCGGGACCTCGCACGCCGTCGCCGTCAGCTCGGGAACGAGCGGCCTTCACCTGTGCATGCTCGCCCTGGGCGTCTCGGAAGGCGACGAGGTCATCGTGCCGTCGTTCACGTTCATCGCCGCCGCCAATGCGGCACGCTACGTGGGCGCCACGCCGGTCTTCGTCGACATCGACCCGCGGACGCTGAACCTCGACCCCGCCAAGATCGAGGAAGCCATCACGCCGCGCACGCGCGCCATCGTCGTGGTGCATACCTTCGGCTGTCCCGCGGCGCTCGCCGAGATCCTGGAGATCGCCGGCCGTCGTCGGCTGTCCGTGATCGAAGACGCCTGCGAAGCGCTCGGCGCGGACTTCGAGGGCCGCAAGGTGGGCTCGTTCGGCGATGCCGGTGTCTTCGGGTTCTATCCGAACAAGCAGATCACGACCGGCGAGGGCGGCATCCTCGTCACCAACGACCTGCGAATCGCCGTGATGGCCAGGAAGCTCCGCAATCAAGGACGAGGCGCGGCCGGCGAGTGGCTCGAGCACGAGGAGCTCGGCTACAACTATCGCATCGCGGAGCTGAACTGCGCGCTCGGCATCGAGCAGCTGAAGCGGATCGAAGCGATCCTCGAGCGGCGCGAAGCCGTCGCCCGCGAGTACCAGCGCCGGTTGGAGGGTCATCCGGACCTGGAATTGCCCCCCATCGCGCTGGCTCGCCGCCGCATCAGCTGGTTCGTCTACGTCGTTCGCTTGCGCGCTCCCCGTGCGCCTTTCCACCGCGACAAGATCGTCGAGGCCATGGCGTCACGCGGCATCGCCTGCGGCAGATACTTCGCGCCGATTCACCTGCAGCCCGCCTACCGCACGCAACCGCACCGGTGCATGGACCTGACCCAGACAGAGCTCGTCGCGCCGCGCACGCTCGCGCTGCCCTTCTTCAACAGGATTACCAGCGGGCAGATCGAGGAGGTCTGCCGGACGCTCTCCGAGGTCCTCGGCACGATGCAGGCGTGAGCTGGCCCTCGTGGTGTCCCGCTCGAGCGGGCCGCTAGCCCTCGCCGCCCCGGGGCAAGCTGGCGACGAAGATGGCGGTCAGGGTGCCGGCATCGTCGAGACGGGACAGCGGCAGCTCCTCGCAGCGGAAGTCGGCGAGGGCCAGGCGCGAGCGGCGCGGATCGCCCAGGTCGAGGCGGGCGCCGGTGGGCGGCAGCAGCCGGAACAGCCGCAGCTCGGCGAAGGCATCGCGCAGCAGCGACTCCCAGCCCCAGAGGTAGCGGTTGGAGCGGTGCACGCCGCTGGCACGGTGCTGGTCCATGGTGCGGTCGTCGACGATCGGCGGCACCGAGGCGACGAGGGAGCCGCCGGCGGCCAGCACCCGGACCAGGGCGGCGAGCGCCTCGCCGGGCGCGGCGAGATGGGCCAGCAGATTGGCGGCCACGATCAGCTCGAACCTCTGCTCCGCCGCCGGCAGCGCCGCGGGCACCTCCTCGGCCCGGCCGCGCGCGAAGCGGAGGCGGGCGCCGCCGAAGCGGCGGGTCGCGTAGGCGATGCTGGCCGCATCCGGATCGAGGCCGACCACGGCG
>DATNKH010000640.1:0-5037 GCA_035603475.1 Thermoanaerobaculia bacterium | reverse complement strand
GCGCTCAATCTTCCCCACAGGCTCTACGGCCTTAGGGGGAACACAGCGTCTCATCCCCGCTGCCCCGAGACACGAGCCCCTCCCACCGAGGGGCTCTTCTACTTCACCCAAGATACTAGGGGGCACCACGCCCACCTTCATTGGTCGCGGTCGAACCTGCCGATGGGCAACTACCCGGGAGGGGATTTTCCGAGGGGGCGCGAGTCGTCGTATCCTGGAGCTGGCTCTGAGCTGGCCGCCGGGAGGCTTGGCGCATGAATCGAAGGCGGAGCGAGACGCGCGTCCCGAGGCGGGTCGAGGTGCAGTTCTGGCAGGTGGGGCAGAAGATCCACCGCGGCTACAGCACCAACATCTCCGCGGGCGGCATGCACATCTCGACGGCGAACCCGCTGCCGCCGCGGGCGCGGCTGCGCATCGAGGTGGTGCACGGGGAGCGCGGTTTCCTGATCGAGGGGGTCGTGGCGCACCGGCGCGCGGTGCATCCCGAGCTGATGAAGGTGACGCCGCCGGGGATGGGGGTGCGCTTCCTGAGCCCCGACGAGCTGATCCGCGAGATCTTCCCGGTCGAGGCGGGCGCGGCGGCGGGCGCGGTGGCGGGCGGCGGCACGCCGGAGGCATTCGAGGAGCCGCGCCACGAGGACGTCCGCATCTTCACCGTTCGCTTTGCCAGCGCCAAGGACTTCCTCGGCATCTACGAACGCGACATCGTCAACGGCGGCCTCTTCGTCGCCACCAGCCGTCCCGGCAGGATCCGCGAGCTGGTGCGGATCGAGCTCCACCCTCCCGGCCCGTCGCCGTCGCCGATCCAGCTGCCGGCCCGGGTCGTCCAGCGCTTCGAGCCCGAGCCGGGCAGCGGCGCGATCCTGGTGGGCATGGCCGTCGAGCTGCTCGACCTGCCCGCCGCCCTGGCCCGCCTGCGGCCGATCGCCGAAGGCCTCGCCAGGCTGGTGGGGTAGACCCCTCAGGCCACCAGGCTCTCCGGCCGCCTGTCTCGAGGCGGATGGTGGCGCGGCGTACAGGGGGCTGATTACTGGCCCGGTGCTGACGCAGCGGCTGCGGTGTCCGGCGCCTGGGGTGGCGGGCCGACGCGGTCGGCTTCGACGCCGAAGGCGGCGATCTGCTGGGCGACCCTGACCGGCGCACCGGAGCCGTTGTCCATGAAGACGACTTTGCCTTGGGCGTGGTCGGCGACGTACTTGAGGGCGTCGGTGTATTCGAGGAAGAGGAGGAAGTTGGCGTCGACGCCGGCCTGGCGGAGGTTCGCGGCCGCCTCTTTCATTCCTTCGGCGATGTTGCGGCGGAACAGCGCCAGGCCCTCGCCGCGCAGCGCCGCCGCCTTCTTCTCCGCCTCGGCGCCGATCGTCTTGTAGGCTGCCTCGGCCTCGGCATCCTTGGTGCGCTTGACGAGCAGCGCGGCGCCTTCGTTGGCGGCCGCGGCCAGCAGGTTCTTCGAGGACACGACGCGGGCCATGGAGTCCATGATCTCCTTGTCGAAGGTCATGTCGGTGATCTGGATGTCCCGCACGACGTACCCCCATGAAGACACCACCTCGTCGAGGGTGTGCTTGGTGTGATCGACGATCTCGGCGCGCATGGCGAGGATGTCGGCTTGCAGGGTGGTGGCCACGAACTGGCGGATCGAGCCGTCGATGGTGCGCTGCAAGGCGAGCTGGAACTCCTGGTAGGACGCGAAGCTGAACACCGCGCGCTTGATGGTGTCGTCGTCGGCGTTGGCGACCGCGTAGACCACCATGGTCGAGAACTTGACGTTGGCCTGATCGCGGGTGATCGCCTGGAACTCCATCTGCAGGGCGCGGTTCTGCAGCGACAGCCGATCGGCGATCTTCTCCCAGGGAAGCTTGACGTTGAGCCCTTCCCGCATGACCCGCTTGTACTTGCCGAAGACCGTCACCACGGCGATATTGGCCTGCGGGATGCTGCGCACCTGGCGCAGCACGAAGATGGCGGCGAACACCACCAGCACGACGAGCACGAAAGCCTGCGGTCCCATGGCGCCTCCCTTGGAGGGGATCGAGGGCTTATCCTATCAGTAGGCCTACGGGACGCCTCCGGGGAATCACCCTCCGACCCGGGCCGCGGGCGGCGGATCTCCTCCCCTCCGGCCACATTGCTCTCCGGCCACCTGTCTCTCCGGCCACCTGTCTCTCCGCCGCTTGCATGCTGGCTTTGATGACCTCTCAGACTGCGCTGCTGCCTCATCCTTGTCTTAGAGGGTGGCCGGAGGGATCGTCAGCCGAACGGGGAGGACGGAGGTCCCCGGGCGGCGAATCTCCCCCCGGCCGACCTTGGGGCGAGGCGTCGCAGTCAACTACCCCTCCACCTCCACGACCCCAGCCTCGTCCCAAGGGAGGTCCGGGGGGAGATTCGCCGCCCGGGGACCGGCCGAGAGGGGTACCCCGGAGGCTACTCCTCGGCCATGAAGGGGTAGCGGTAGTCCCGTGCCGGGACGAAGGTCTCCTTGATGGAGCGCTGGGAGGTCCAGCGTAGGAGGTTGGCCATCGAGCCGGCCTTGTCGTTGGTGCCGGAGGCGCGGGCGCCGCCGAAGGGTTGCTGGCCGACGACGGCGCCGGTGGGCTTGTCGTTGATGTAGAAGTTGCCGGCGGCGTGGCGCAGGCGGCGGGAGAGGACCTCGACGGCGGCGCGGTCGCCGGCGAAGACCGCGCCGGTGAGCGCGTAGGGGCTGGTCGACTCGCACAGGTCGACGGCGGCGTCGAGCTCGGCGTCCTCGTAGACGAACAGCGTCACCACCGGACCGAAGATCTCCTCGGTCATCAGCTTGAAGCGCGGATCGGTGGTCACCACCACCGTCGGCTGGATGAAGAACCCCTGCGAGGCGTCACAGCCGCCGCCGACCAGGATCTCCGCGTCGGGCGACCCCTTGGCGAAGTCGATGTAGCGCTTGATGCGGTCGAACGAATTCTGATCGATCACCGCCGCCATGAAGTTCCGGAAGTCGACCGGCGATCCCATGCGGATGCTCTGTACCTGGTCGACGAGGTCCTGGCGCAGCTCCGGCCACAGCGAGCGCGGGACGTAGACGCGCGAGCCCGCCGAGCACTTCTGCCCCTGGTACTCGAAGCTGCCGCGCACCACCGCCGTCACCACCTCTTCGCGGTCCGCCGAAGGATGTACAAAGACGAAATTCTTCCCGCCAGTCTCGCCCACCACCCGGGGATAGCTGCGGTAGCGGGCGATGTTGTCGCCCAGGGTCTTCCACATCCCCTGGAACACCGGCGTCGAGCCGGTGAAGTGGATGCCGCCGAGGTCGGGGTGCGCGAGGACGGGATCGCCCACCTGGCCGCCGCGGCCGGGCAGGAAGTTGATGACCCCGTCCGGCAGCCCGGCGGCCTGCAGCACCTTCAGCAGGTAGTAGCCGGACAGCACCGCGGTTGACGCCGGTTTCCACAAGACCGTGTTGCCCATCAGCGCCGGCGCGGTCGGCAGGTTGCCGCCGATCGAGGTGAAGTTGAACGGCGTCACCGCGAACACGAAGCCCTCGAGCGGCCGGTAGTCGACGCGGTTCCAGACCCCCGGGTGCGACCACGGCTGTTCCTGGTAGAGCACCCGCATGAAATATGGGTTGAAGCGCCAGAAATCGATCATCTCGCAGGCCGAGTCGATCTCGGCCTGGTGCACGGTCTTCGACTGGTTCAGCATCGTGGCGGCGTTCACGGTGTCCCGCCATGGACCGGCGAGCAGCTCGGCGGCGCGCAGGATCACCGCCGCGCGCGTCTCCCAGGAGGTCTCCGACCAGTCGCGCCAGGCCTGCTTCGCGGCCGTCGCGGCGATCTCCACCTCGGCGGCGCCGGCCTGGTGGAAGGTGGCGAGCACATGGCCGTGGTCGTGCGGACAGACCGCCTGCGCGGTGTCGCCGGTGCGCACCTCGCGGCCGCCGATGATCAGCGGGATCTCGACGGTCTCGCCCAGCATCTCCCGCAGGCGGCGCTTGAGCGACTTCTTCTCCGGCGAGCCCGGCGCGTAAGCGCGGACCGGCTCGTTGGCCGGGATGGCCAGCGGCAGGATGGCATTCATACGAAGAGCTCCTTCCTCAGGACGCCAGGACGGGCGCGCCCGCTTGGCCGGCCGGGGCGCCACGGAGGTTCACCGCCGCGGGCGCGCGAGCCCGGCCCGTGCGCGTCAGCCGTACATCTCGTGGTGGACGTGAGCGCGAGGCACGCCGATCGCTTTGAGGCCGGCGAGCACGGTCTCGAGAAAACGCGGCTGCGGCTCCTCGCCCTTCTCGCGGGCGGCCTGGCGCTCGAACTTGCCGATGCCCGGGCCGCAGGTGAAGACGTGCGCGGCGGCGGGGTCGGGGATGTGCTCGCGCAGCAGGGCCTCGGAGACCCGGCCGGTGCGAACGTTCGGTCCGTAACGGGAGACGTCTGCCTCGCGGCTCAGCGCGTGCACGATGTCGAGCTTGCCGGGATGGCGTGCCGCCAGCTCTTCGAACTGGCGGCGGAAGATGATGTCGTCCCAGGTCTTGTTGCCGTAGATCAGAATGTGGCGCAGGTTCATTCCGGTCTCGAGGCAGTGCCGGATGATGCTCATGTTCGGCACGATCCCGGAACCGGCGCAGACGTGGATCAGGTGGTCGGTGCGCGACTCGATGTCGGGCGGCAGGACGTACGGGCCGCCGAAGCCGGTGAGCATCATGCGGGTGCCGGGGGGCACGCGATAGGTCAGGAACGGCGACATCAGCGGCGGGTACTTGGTGGCCCCCGAGATGTACAGCTCTTCCTTGATCGTCACCGCCACGCGGCGGTCGTGCGGCGCCGAGCACATCGAGTAGGCCCGCGCCGGCTCGCGCTTGCCCTTGACGTCCTCGAAGAACTTGACGAAGCGGTCCAGCGCCGGGAACTGGTGCGGGCGGATGGTGAGGAACTGCCCGGCCTCGTACTCCATCCGCTCGCTGCCGGTGAAGAACACCAGGGTGGTGGTGTCGGCGGTCTCGCGGATCGCCTCCTCGACGATGGCCTCGAACTCGCGGATGCGCGGCCGCGCGCGCTGGCCCTTCTC
>DATNKH010000639.1:0-8046 GCA_035603475.1 Thermoanaerobaculia bacterium | reverse complement strand
CTCGCCCGCCGGCGCCGGGTCCAGGGGCGGCGGCGCGGCCGCCCGCCGGCTCGGGCGCGGTTTCTTGCCGCCTTCCGGGGCCGAATCGAAGCGCGAGAACGGCAGCGCGGCCATGAGAGCGATGGCGAACGCGATCCCCAGCCAGCCGAGCCGCGGGGCGACGACCGCGGCGGTCCAATCGATCCCGCGCCAGTGGATGCCGCTGGGCCATGGCGGCCGGGGGGCTTGCCCTGCCGGCCGGCCTGCCTGGTTTCCGGCGCCCTTCGCCGCCTTCGCCGCCGTCGCCGCCGCGGCGCTCCCCGTCTCCGGCCCCGCGCTCTCCTCGGCGCCGGCGGGCGCGGCCGGCCCCCCCGGTCCGATATTGAGGGAGATCCCGCCTCGCGCCGCAGCGGCGGCGGCCGCTCCCGCCGGCGCCGGCAGCTGCCGGGCGAAGCTACTCTCGACCAGCTGAAAGCCGAGCGGGTCGACGCCCGGGCCGATCGCCGAGAGGCTCAGCCAGCCGATCCAGAGGAAGAAGAAGATCACGTTCCCCAGCGAGCCGCGCAGCCATGCGATCGCCTCGAACAGCACCGCCATCGCGGCAGCCAACGCCACCGGCGGTGCCGCCAGCGCGGCCATCGGCAGCAGCAGCGCCACGAGGTCGAGGCGGGCCTCCTCGCGCGCCAGCAGCTGGGTGATGCCGGCGGCAACCGCGCAGAGGGCCAGGATCGACGCCAGCAGCGAGAAGTTGGACAGCGCCTTGCCCAGGGTGTAGGCGGCGCGCGACATCGGCGTGGCGGCGAGGATCTCGCCGACGCCGGTGCGGCGGTCGCCGTCGAGGGTGTTCTTGACCAGGTAGAAGCCGATCAGCGACAGCAGGCTGCCGACGCTGAGCGCCATGAGCGTGCCGATCCAGGCCGAGTTGTAGACACCGCGCTGCCCGTGGATGGTGAGCCGGACGTTGCCGGCGTGAACCAGGTAGAGGAAGTACAACGTCCCGGCCAGCGTCGCCAGGTAGCTGAAGCGGCGCCGCCGCTCGCGCAGGTCGGCGCGGGCGATGGCATGGAGCTGCCGCAGGGTGAAAGCGGCGGCCGCCGGGCGGTGCGGAGGCGGCGCGGCTGCCCGGCTCATGCCGCCCGCCGGTTCTGCCGCGCCCTCGCGATCGCGTACAGGTAGGCGTCTTCGAGCGAAGGGGGCAGCGCGGCGCCGGCGGCACCAGAGACGCCGGAGAGCGTCGGCGCCTGCTCTCCGACGACCCTCAGCGCCACGTCGGTGCCGCGCCGCGCCGTGCCGCTGATCACCAGGCGCTGGCGCGCGGCGGCCAGCTCCGAGCTGGCCACCGTCCACTCCCAGACGCGTCCCTCGACCGTGCGCAGCAGTGCCTCGGGCGCGCCATGAGCGACCAGCCGGCCCCGGTCGATGATCGCGATCTCGGTGGCCACGGCTTCGACGTCGCTGACGATATGCGTTGACAGGATGACGACACGCTCGCCCGCCAGGTCGGAGAGCAGGCCGCGGAAGCGCACTCGCTCCTCGGGGTCGAGGCCGGCCGTGGGTTCGTCGACGATCAGCAGCCGTGGGTCGTTGAGCAGCGCCTGGGCGATGCCGACCCGCTGCCGCATGCCGCCGGAGAAGCTGCCGAGCGGCCGGCGGCCGGCCGCGGTGAGGTTCACCAGCTCGAGCAACTCGTCGACGCGGGCGCGGGCGCGGCGCCCGGCAAGGCCCTTGACCGCCGCCAGGTAGGCGAGGAACTCGCGGGCGCTCAGGTTGGGATAGACGCCGAAGTCCTGCGGCAGGTAGCCGAGCGCGCGGCGCAGCTCCTGTGGATGGCGCACGACGTCGTGGCCCTGCCACAGCACCCGCCCCGCGGTCGGCCGGGTCACGGTGGCGAGGATGCGCATCAACGTCGACTTGCCGGCGCCGTTCGGGCCCAGCAGACCGAGGATGCCCGGGCCTTGATCGATGCTGAAGCCGCATAGCGCCTGGACGCCTCCGGAATAAAGCTTGTCAACGGAATCGATCACGAGCATGATGCATCTCCGGGCCGCCCTGCGGGCGGCTGTCGCGCGCGGTGCCATGGCGGGGTGACGGCGTGGCGGCCGCGCAAGGAACGCGCGCCTCGGGTGTTGCTTACGGAAACGGTAGCCGGAAGTTCCGGGCGCGGAGCCAGCCGCGGCCGCCGACCCGGAGGAGATCTTCGGTAGTGGGTCAATTTCCCTCGGAGTCCCCCACTACCAGATCTTCAATTCGATTGCGGGGATCGCCGATGACGAGTTGTGATGGCGTGCCTTTGGCGGTGGGCCGAGCGAGCAAGGTCAGGCTTGCCTTGATGCGCGCGAGCGTCGCCGTCGTGATGGCCCTGCCGGCTCTCGCGCCCGCCGCGTGTCGCGGCACCCAGCATGTCGCGAAGGCCGTGACAGTCCCCGCATATCAATGCTCCGACTGCAACGTGCTGTTGATCTCCATCGACACTCTGCGCGCGGATCACCTGCACGCGTATGGCTACGGCCGTGACACCAGCCCGAATATCGATCGCTTTGCGCGGCAGGCGGTGCTCTTCGAGCAGAACATCAACACCGGGGGCGGAACGCTGCCGGTCCATACCTCGATGTTCACCTCGCTGCCGCCCCTCGTCCACGGCGTCTGGGCGGATAACGGGAAGGCGCTGGCGAACGAGCGGGTCACCATGGCCGAGCAGCTCCGCGCCGCCGGCTACCACACCCGCGGCTACACCGGCGGCGGCTTCGTGCAGGCCAAGTTCGGGCTCGGTCAAGGCTTCGACTACTTCTACGACCAGGGCGGCGACTTCAAGCTCGAGCTGCCGCTGCTCAACGAGTGGCTGGTGCCCCATCCCGGCGGCAAGTTCTTCCTCTTTCTGCACACCTACGACGTGCACTCGGGCTTCGACAAGCTGCCTTACGATCATGGCAAGCCCTTCAACGAGCGTTTCACCGCCGGGTTGAACGTCGCCTTCGACGGCTGCAGGAACGGCAGCTGCGCCAGCGAGCTGCTGGGCGCCGTGAACCGTGGCATCACCAAGGGCCAGCTCACCGCCGGCCAGGTCTTCAGCCCGGCCGAGATCGAGTACATGAAGGGTCTCTACGACGGCGGCATCGCCTATGTCGACGCCCAGCTCGGGTTCCTGTTCGAGGAGCTGAAAGCCCTCGGCCTGTGGGACAGGACGCTGATCGTGCTGACCGCCGATCATGGCGAGGAGTTCGCGGAGCACGGCAAGTTCCTGCACGAGGAGAACTTCGACGAGATCGCCCGCGTGCCGTTGATGATCCGGTTCCCGCACGGCGTGTACGGCGGCCGCAGGATCTCCGAGCTGGTGTCGACGCTCGAGGTCATGCCGACCATCCTCGACGTCCTCGGCATCCCTCCCAACCCGGAGGTCGAGGGCAGGAGCCTGATGCCGCTGATCGCCGGCGGCCGTGAAGGCCGGCCATGGGTGTACATGGCGGGGGCGCTCGAGAAGCTGCGCACTCCGGTGTGGTCCCTGTACGCCGTCGAGAGCGGACCGTGGTGGCTGTACGACTTGCGCCACGACCCGGGAGAGACCGTCAACGTGATCCGCGCCCATCCGAGGACCGCGGCCGCGCTCTACGCTCACTACCTCGAAGCGCGCCGCCACGACCTGCGGGGCTGGCGCCAGCTGCTGCCGAAGGGGCCCGACGGCCTGGTCCACTTGTCGCAGGCCGACCGCGCGCGCCTGCGCTCCCTCGGCTACGCCGACTGAGCCGAGGGGGGCCGCTCGGGCACTAGGCAGCCCAGACCCTATCGCGGGCCCGCCCTTCCTGCTTGCCGCGATACAGCGCCTGGTCGGCGCGCTGGGTCACCTCGGAGAGACTCTTGCCGTGCTTCGGGAACGCGGCCACTCCCATCGAGACCGAGATCGGCAGGGCGTTCGCGGCCTGGATCGCCAGCGGATGCTCGCCCAGGTAGGCGCGCACCCGGCGGCAGTAGGCCAGCGCGCCGGCCTCGGTGGAGTTGGCCAGGCGGACGATGAACTCGTCGCCGCCGATGCGCGAGCAGAGGTCGTCGCCGCTGCGCGCGGCGCTGCGGATGGCGTCGGCGACGGTGCGGATGAGGTCGGAGCCGGCGGCGTGCCCGTAGGTGTCGTTGACCCCCTTCAGGTTGTCGGCGTCCACCATCACGATGGTGTAGAAGCCGCCGATCTTGCCGCGCAGGTCGGCGGCGACGGTGAAGTAGCGCAGGTTCGGCAGGCCGGTCAGGGCGTCCGTGTGCGCCGCGCGGAGCAGGTCCTGGTGGAGATTGGCGCCGAGCGTGCCGGCCTCGGCGGAGAAGTAGGCGACCAGCCAGACGCCCGCGAGCGGCCAGACCACGTTGCCCGACAGGCTCAGCCATTCCCGGCTCGGCGACCAGCCGCTGGTGGTGCCGGCGCCCAGCGGCAGGATGACGCCCAGCACCAGCACGGTGATGGCGATCGCCTTGCCATAGGTCTGCCTGCCGCCCGTGGTCGGCGTGCTGGCGTAGAGGACGATGTAGTAGAGGAAGAAGAAGGGGCTGCGGGTCGCGCCGGTGAACAGCACCACGGCGGTGATCCAGGACAAGTCGATGCCGTTCTCGGCCCACATCCGCTCCTCGACGGTGAAGCGCGCGAACAGCCGCGAGTGCAGCGCCAGGGTGTAGAGGACCATGGCCGCGGCGAGCACCAGCAGGGTGCCGAGGTCGGACCCCAGCCGCACGCCGCCGGCGAGCACCGAGGACAGCGTGACGCCTTGCGCCAGCAGGCCATAGAGCACCACCAGCGCCGCGGCCAGCCAGTGCAGGTTCCGCACCAGCTGCGAGTAGGAATGAAAACGCTCGCGCTCGATGGCTGCAAGAGCGCTGGAACTCTCCAGCGTGCGGAGGGCGGTCTCTTCAGCCATGGCGCTCCGGTCGAGGGAGACCGATTATAGCAAGCCCGCTATGCGATCCCTCGAGGCGCCCGGGCGACCGGCCCTACGACTTCCCTGGCTTCCGAGGATCGGCACGGCGACCCACATCTGGGCGAGCAACAGGGCGAGGACGGCGGGCGTGATCAGTGTCACCGAAGCGTGACTCTACCGTGACCGCTTCGCCGCGCGGCCCCCGGCCGTGTGACAAAGCGGCTAGAATGGCCGAGTGGACGCGGCGCGGCGCACTCTCGGCTGCTGGATCCTGTCGGCCTTTCTCCAGCGCGGCTGCGATCCGACGACCGCCCGGACGCCGCGCGAGATCTGGAGCGTCCGGCTGCTCAGCGCGCGCGAGGCGGCGGCGCTGAACCCTCTCGCCTGCCTGGCCTCGCTGGGCCTGGTGCTGGCGCCACTCACCAACCTGCGATGGCTGCCGCTGGCGCCGACGGCCGCGGCGGCGGCTGCCGCCGCGGGCCCGTCCTCACGCGTCGCCGGTCGTTGACACTCGGCCGGCGACCGCCTACTCTCGCGGCCAGGTTAGCTTCCCGGGAGAATTGGTAGGATTGGCGGCGGCGTTCAGCCGCCTGCCGCCTGCGAGGAGGGAGCAATGTTCGATCGGATCGCGCGTGTCTTGAAGTCGTGGCTCGGCTTCTTCATCTCTTTCGCCGAGGACCCGGAGGTGATGCTGCAGCAGTCGATCGAGGAGATGCGCAACACCTTGCCGCGCCTGAACCAGGTCCTGGTCACGACGCGCGCCACTTCCATCCGCCTCGAGCAGGAGCGGGACGAGCTGGCGGCCAGGGAGAAGCAGCTCACCGCCTCGATCCAGGCGGCGCTCCGGGAAGGCAGCCCCGAGGCGCGGCGGATCGCCGAGGACAACGCCGTGATGCTGCAGCAGGTGCGGCAGGACCTGGCTTCGACCCGCGGTCAGCTGGAGACCGCCAATCACGGTTTCGAGAACGCCCAGCTGTCGGTCGAGGACATCAAGTCCAAGCTGCGCGACAAGATCGAGCAGAGCCGCCGGGCGATCCAGGAATCGAGGAAGGCGGCGGTGATGAAGAGCGCCGCCTCGGCGCTCGCCGAGCTCGACAGCTACGGCACCGCCGCGACCACCGACAAGTACCTCGACCAGATCAAGCAGCGCGCCGCCGAGGCCAAGGCGGCGGTCGAGGTGGCGACGGGCGGCATGAACGTCGAGCGCATCAAGACCGAGCATGCCGCACGCCGGATCCAGGCGCAGTCGATCCTGACCGAGTTCGAGACCGAGATGGGGCTGCGCAAGCCGGACGCCGCCAAGGAGGCGGCGCCATTCCCGACCGGCGCCGCGAGCGCGGATGCCGCCGGAGATAGCGCCGCCGCGGCTCCCGAGCGCGCGAAGGAAGGGGCGTAGGGCAGAGGGGCGTGAGGGCGTAAGGGTCCAGCGAGCCGTCGATGTCACCCTCTCCCTCGCCGAGCTTCCTGGCATCGCTGCCCGGCTGGGCAGCGGAGCTGGTGCGCGCGGTCTGGGCCAAGCAGGCCAATGTGTTCATCCTGCACGGCATGGCCTCCGACCTGGTGCCGGTGGGGGTGGGTGGGGAGCAGGTCTCTTCCAAAGCGACGCCGAGTGGGGAGCAGGCCTCTTCCAAAGCGGCTCCGGAAGGCGCCTCTCAGCTGCCCGCGCCACCTGGTAACGCTTCGGCCACCCTCGCCGCCTCCGGCGGCTCCTCCTCCTCCTCCCGCTTCCTGCCGCTCGAGGACTTCCTGCAGCAGGAGCTGTTCGCCGCCTGGCCGTCGATCCTCACCTATAACCGGGCGGAAGGCATCGGCTTCGGCAGCGCCGCGGCGCGCGGCCACTTCCAGGACCGCCTGCGGGCGTATGACGCGGTCCACGGCACCTCCTGGTCGCAGGGGCTGCCGCGCGACCCGCTGAACAGCTTCGCGCTGCTCGATTCCTACTTCCGCATCTGCGCCGCGCAGTCGCCGGCGCGGCCGGTGGCGCTGTTGCTCCCCTTCGCCGAGACGGTGGCGCCGGCGGCCGAGGCCGCCTACCGCACGCCCGAGGACCGGGCGGTGGTCGTCTACCTGCGGCGCTGGGCGCAGGACCCGGTGCTGCTGGCCAAGAACGTCGTCCTGGTGCTCGTGACCGAGAGCCTGGCCGATCTCGATCCGCAGCTGCTGCGCGCCCACGCCACGCGCGAGATCGAGATCCAGCGGCCGGACCCGGCCGAGCGCCTGGTCTTCCTGACCGCGGTGCGGCCGCCGAGCTGGTACGCCAGCCGCTCCGAGCTGCCCGCCGAACGGCTGGCCGAGCTGACGGCCGGCATGAACCGCGTCCAGCTCGGGCAGTTGCTCGACGGCGTGGACGCCAACGGCGAGGTCCTCAGCCGGGAGCGGGTGCGCGACATCAAGAAGGCGGTGATCGAGACCGAGGGCCTCGGCTTGCTCGAGTACGTCGAGCCGAAGTACGACCTCTCCATGGTCGCCGGCATGCCGGCGGTCAAGGAGCGGCTGCGGCGGGCGGCCCGGGCGGTCGCCCGCGGCAACCTCGCCGCCGTGCCGATGGGCTACCTGGTGTGCGGGCCGGTGGGCAGCGCCAAGACCTTCCTCGTCGAGTGCTTCGTCAAGGAGATCGGCATCCCCTGCGTGAAGCTCAAGAACTTCCGCTCCATGTGGGTCGGCTCGACCGAGTCGAACCTCGAGCGCATCCTCAAGATCCTCTCCTCGCTGACGCCGGTCGGGGTGGTGGTCGACGAGGCCGACGCGGCGCTGGGCAATCGCGAGGCCCAGGGCGACTCGGGGACGCAGAACCGGGTCTTCGCGCAGATCGCCGCCTTCATGGGCGACACGCGGCACCGCGGCCAGATCCTCTGGTTCCTGATCACCGCGCGGCCCGACCTGCTGCCCATCGACCTCAAGCGGCAGGGCCGCGCCGAGGAGCACATCCCGCTGTTCTATCCGGAGACCGCCGCCGAGTACGACGAGATCTACCACGTGATGATCAAGAAGCTCGGTCTCCACACCCCGGTCGCCCGCATCTCCGAGGTGGCCGGCGAAGCGCAGCTGCTGGGCCTCTCCGGCTCCGACCTGGAAGCGGTGCTGGTGCGGGCGGCGCTCGAAGCGGAAGCCGCCGGCGCCGCCGAGGTGGCCGCCGAGCACCTGCGCCAGGCCTTCGCCGACTTCATCCCGCCGG
>DATNKH010000638.1:0-17590 GCA_035603475.1 Thermoanaerobaculia bacterium | reverse complement strand
CAGCGCCGGCTGCGGCCGATCTTCTGGATGCGGGGATCGAGGCAGGCGGCGAAGCGCTCGCACGCGCTCGCCTCGAGATCGATCAGCGCGCGCTGCTCGACCGGGGTCAGGTCGAGGCCGCCGGCGGCGGCCTCCGAGAGCGCCGCATCCGGGCTGGCGGCGAACCGGCGTCTGAAGTCCTCGTCGGTAGCCAGCTTGCCCAGGACCAGCTCCACGTTGCGTTGCGACATCGCCAGGTCCTCCTCGGCTGGCGCCAGTGCGGACCGGCTGCCAGCCAAAACACCTGCGCCGATCTGCTCTCCACGGCGCGTGCCAGCCGGCGCCGGGTCGGGAGGAGTCTCGTAAGTTACTGATGGCATTACGGTTACTGGTGCCTGGGGAGGGGAGGCCTGGGGAGGCCCAGGTCTGATGGGTTTCGGACACTGTCTGAAATCAAGCAGGTGGCGCGGACGCCTGGCTGATAGTGTAACTCGCTTACTTTCAGCATGTTAGATCTCGACCGACGGCCCCGGCGGCAGTGGCACGCGGCTTGAGATAGGAGGTCTGCGAGCCGGACGAGCACCAGACAAGGTTCTCGCCCGGGACGCGCAGGGGAGGGCCGCCTCGATGAGAGTTTCCACAGCAGAGCTCACCACGTCACCCCATCCCGACCACCGGTTGCCGCTCGCGCGCAGCGCCCGCGCCGCCGCCGGTCTCGCCCCGGAACCCGGCGGCCGTCGTGACCAGGCCCGTTCCCGCCGCTCCGGCCTTCCCCACGCGCCCTCTTCGCCCAATGCTCCCAAGCTTCATCGCATCCGCCAGGCGACGCGCACCGTTCTCACCGCGGTCCTCGCCTGGTCGGGAGAGAGATACGGCATCGATCCGGTCTACCTGGGGGTGCTCGGTCTCGCCAGCTTCCAGCTCGGCGTGCAGCGGCTCCTCGGGCGGTGACCGGCCTGAGAATCGGCCTGAGAGAACGGCCTGAGAAAGTGAGACTTCAAGATGACCAAGATCACCCACGCCATGCTCTTCTCGGCGTTGCTGCCCCAGCTCGAGATGGAAGAGCGCCAGTCCCTCGATTGGGGCGAGAAGTTCCTCGACCGGAGCTCGCGCCGCCAGCTGCGCGAGGAGTTCGAGTACCAGGGATCGAACGTCCCCCTGGGCCTGAACGAGCTCGAGGTCGCGCGGTACAAGCACCAGACCACCCGGCCGCTGGAATGGTGACCGGCGCTCCCGCGTTGCTACCTGGGTAACGGGTCAGCGGCCTGGGGGAGGTAAAGGGTGACCCACTCCGACGCAGTGCACTGAAATTCGAGCATGCCATCTGACCCCGTGGTCTCGGCGCTCAGCCGCATCGCCCGGGTCGTCGCGACGACCCTGGAGCTCAGGGAGGTCTTCGCGCGCGTCGCCGAGGCGGCGGCCACCGTGCTCCCGTTCGACGTGATCATCGTCGAGCGCCTCGAGGGCCCGGACACGCTCAAGCTCTACTCGTTCGCCGGCGGCTCCTCGCAGGGGCCCGACACGGCCCGTCTCGCCGACTTCTCGCCGGCCCTGAGGCCGCCCAGCCGCTGCGCCCAGCGCATCGACGATCTGGCCCAGGTGCTGGATCCGAGCTTCCCGGCGGACCGCGCGGTGCAAGAGCAGGGATGGCGGTCGAGCCTGGTGGCTCCCGTCCTGCGGCGCAAGGAAGTCGCCGGCTTCGTGTGGCTGGGCTCCCGCCGCCCGCGGGCGTTCACCGCCGACCACGAGGCCGCCCTCTGCCCGATCGCCGACCTCCTGGGCCTGGCCCTCGAGCACGAGCGCCTCTGGAACCTGGACGCGGAGCGCCGCCGCCGCCTCGAGGTCCTCGACCAGCTGCTGCTGACCATGGCGCCCGTCCTCGACGTGCGGGAGATCTTCAACCAGCTCTCGGCGGTGGTGCAGACAGTCTTGCCGCATGACCGTCTGGCGCTGGCCTCGTACAGCGCCGACCGGCGCCTGCTCACGTTCGACGCGCTGTCGGGCGAGCCGGTGCCCGACCTGCCGCTCGGGTTCTCGATGGACGGCAAGCAGAAGCGCGCTGCGCACGACACCGACGAGGAGGTGATCGACGACGTCGAGGCGCTGCCGGAGGCCGCCGGGGTGCCGCCCGAGGCCGCCGCGGCGCACCGCCGGCTGGGCCGCGCGCTGGGGACCCGCTCGCTGCTCAGGATCTCGCTGCGGCTCGAGGGCGGCCTGGTCGGCGAGCTCGCGTTCATCTCGCAGACGCCGGGCCGCTACTCGCAGGAGGACATCGTCGTGGCGCGGCGGGTGGCCGACCACGTGAGCCTGGCGCTCTCCCACCAGCGCCTGGCCGAGGAGCAGCGCCAGGCCGCGGAGGCCCGCGAACGCGCCGCGCAGCTCGAGGAGCGCGTCGAGGCGCTCAAGGAGGAGCTCGAGACGAGCCGCGGCTACCGCCGCGTCCTCGGCGACTCGAAGCTGTGGCAGGACGTCCTCACCCTGGCGGCGAAGGTCGCGCCCACCGAGACGACCGTCATGCTCACCGGCGAGTCAGGCACCGGCAAGGAGGTCGTGGCCCGCTTCATCCACCGTGGCTCGCCGCGCGCCCGCGGTCCCTTCGTGGCGCTGAACTGCGCCGCCCTGCCGGAGACGCTGCTCGAGTCGGAGCTCTTCGGCCACGAGAAGGGAGCCTTCACCGGCGCGGCGGCCACGCACCCGGGCCGCATCGAGCAGGCCGCCGGCGGCGTGCTGTTCCTCGACGAGGTGGGGGAGATGAGCCCGGCCGTCCAGGCCAAGCTGCTGCGCGTGCTGCAGGAGCGCGAGTTCCAGCGCCTCGGGGGAACGCGCCCGCTCAAGGCCAACGTCCGCGTGCTGGCCGCCACCAACCGCGACCTGGACGTGGCGCTGGCGCGGGGCCAGTTCCGTGAGGACCTCTACTACCGGCTGCGCGTCTTCGAGATCCGCCTGCCGCCGCTGCGCGAGCGGCGCGAGGACATCATGCCGATGGCCGAGGCCTTCCTCGAGGAGCTCGGGCCCGCCGTCGGCCGGCCGGCTGCGGGCATCTCCCGGCAGGCCCACGAGGCGCTGCTGTCCTACCCCTGGCCGGGCAACGTCCGCGAGCTGCGCAACGTCCTCGAGCGGGCCTCGATCCTGTGCGACGGCGGCCTGATCACGCTCGAGCACCTGCCGGTGGGAGTGGGGCGCGGCCAGCCGGCGGGCATCGGCGCGCTGCCGCGGGCAGGCGCGGGGACGGGGACGTTCCGGGAGCTCCCGGAGACGGGTGGCGCGCCGGTCGTTCCCGGCGGCGGCGACGACGCCTCCCTGCCGGCTGGCTCCTTCCGGCCTGGCGGCGAACCCGGCACGTCCGCCGCCTTCCCGCCCGGCGGCGTCAACCTCGAGATGGTCGAGCGCGACCTGATCGCCAAGGCGCTGCAAGAGGCGCGCAACAACCGCTCGCGTGCCGCGCGCCTGCTCGGCATCTCGCGCTCGCAGCTCTATTACAAGCTCCAGAAGCACGGCATCGAAGCGGCAGTGGCTCCCGCGGCGCCGCGGGCCTGATCGTTCGCCGCCGCAGGGCGCCGCGGCGTCGCCGCCCCCGCCGCTTCTGCCGGCCTCGCTCTCCCAGCCCCTGTCGGATTCCAGACAGCTGTCAGTTCCCGGACACCGGCGCCGGCTCCCGGCGGCGATCCGCTGCTGACTCCTAAGCCACGCGCTGTCATCGGCTTACCGCGTTCCACCTGCCGCGCCGGCGGCCTGGCACAGGCCATGGAATGTAGGGCGAATGCGGAGGCGCCGATGTCGATCCCGAGCCCGCCCGGTCGTCTAGCAAGAGGCGAACGGTCCACGCGGTCCGCCCGGCTGCTCGCCGCTTCCGCCATCTCACCCGAAGGAGGGATTGACTCGTGCAAGCCAACGCCGTCCGCAGCGCAGCATCCTTGGCCCGTCCGCGGTTCCGCCGCGAAGGCCTATCCCTTGCCATCCTGGTCTTTGTCCTCGTCCTCGTCGCCCTCGCGCTGGTCCTTGGCTTCGCCGGCTGCCAGAGGCAGGCGCCGCCGTCGGCAGCGGCGCGGCCGCCGG
Source organism: Thermoanaerobaculia bacterium (assembly GCA_035603475.1). GTDB lineage: Bacteria > Acidobacteriota > Thermoanaerobaculia > Multivoradales > UBA5704 > JASLEW01. Next base: position 13,555 of record DATNKH010000638.1, on the reverse strand, counting down.
CGCAGGTGGCCGTCGCCATGGCGGTCAGGCAGGACGTCCCCATCTACCTCGACGCGATCGGCAAGAGCGTCGCGCGCGAGGCGGTCTCGGTGCAGCCCCAGGTTTCCGGGCGCATCACGCGGCTGCATTTCGCCGACGGCGCCCAGCTCGCGGCCGGTGACCCGCTCTTCACCATCGACCCGCGGCCCTACCAGGCGCAGCTCGACGCCGCCTCGGGCAGCCTCGCCCAGGCGAGGGCGGCGCTGGCCTTCGCCAAGATCGAGCTGACGCGCGCCGCGGAGCTGGTCGCCACCCGGTCGATCGCCCAGGAGGAGTACGACACGCGCAAGAACGCCGTCGACGTGGCCGCGGCGCAGGCGCAGCAGGGGGAGGCGGCGGTCGAGACCGCGCGGCTGAACCTCGAGTACTGCTCGATCCGCTCGCCCATCGACGGCCGCGCCGGGCAGCGCCTGGTCGATCCCGGCAACGTGGTGACCGCCAACAGCGGCTCGCTGCTGCTCATCCAGCGGCTGGACCCGATCTACGCCGACTTCACGGTCACCGAGGGCGACCTCACCGCGGTACAGCGCAACATGGCGCGGGCGGCGCTGCGCGTCGAGGTGCGCCTGCCCGAGGAGCCCGAGCGGCCGCTCGCCGGCGAGCTCACGTTCCTCGACAACGCGGTCCAGGACACGACCGGCACGGTCAAGCTGCGCGCCACCGTGCACAACCGCGACCACCGCCTGTGGCCGGGGCGCTTCGTCAAGGTGCGGCTGCTGCTCGACACCCTGCAGGGCGCCGTGCTGGTGCCCGCGGCGGCGCCCCAGCTCTCGGCGCAGGGGCCGTTCGTGTTCGTGGTGAAGCAGGACTCGACCGCCGAGCTGCGGCCGGTGAAGACGGGGCAGCGCCAGGGCGACCAGGTGGTGGTCGACCACGGCCTCGCGGCCGGCGAGCGGGTGGTGGTGGCCGGCCACATCGGCGTGATGCCCGGCGGCAAGGTCCACGTCGAGGAGCAGGCGGCCCGCTCGGCCGCGGTGGCTCCCGCCGCCGTCACCGGCGGCAGCGAGGGTAAATCCGGAGGTAAATCATGAGCTTCTCAGAACCCTTCATCCGCCGGCCGGTGATGACTGCCGTCTCGACCGCGGCCGTGCTGCTCTTCGGCGTGCTCGCCTACCGGCAGCTCGCGGTCAACGACCTGCCGGCCGTGGACTACCCGGTGATCCAGGTGCAGGCGGACTACCCGGGCGCCAGCCCCGAGACGGTGGCCGCCAACATCGCGACGCCGCTCGAGCGGCAGTTCATGCAGATCAACGGCCTGGAGCTGGTGACGTCCCAGAGCACTCAGGGCCACGTCAACCTGACGCTGCAGTTCGCGCTCGCCAAGAGCGTCGACGCCGCCGCCACCGACGTGCAGACGGCGATCTCGCAGGCCGCCGGCAGCCTGCCGGTCGACCTGCCGTCGCCGCCGACCTATTCCAAGACCAATCCCAACGATCAGCCGCTGATGTACATCGCGCTGACCAGCGACTCGGTGACCTCCGGCCAGCTCTACGACTACGCGACCACGCAGGTCGGGCAGCGGATCAGCATCCTGCCGGGCATCAGCCGCGTCAACGTCTTCGGCACCAAGTCCGCGGTCCGCATCAAGGCCGATCCGTCGGCGATGTGGGCCCGCCAGATCTCGATCGACGACCTGGCGGCCGCGATCCGCAACGGCACCAGCTACACCGGCGCCGGCCAGCTCGACGGCACCGCGGGCACCCTGCTGCTCCATCCGCAGGGGCAGCTCGACAGCGCCCAGGCGTACGACGACCTGATCGTCGGCAGCAAGGGCGGCTCCCCGATCTATCTCCGCGACGTCGCGGAGGCCAGGGACGGCGTGCAGGACGAGCGCGTCAACCTGCACTTCTGGGTCCGCGGCTACCCCGTGCCGTCGGCGACCGTCGTGGTCGCGGTCTTCCGCCGCGCCGGGGCCAACGCCGTGGAGGTGGCCAGGAACGTCCGCGAGCTGCTGCCGCAGGTCAACGCCGAGCTCCCGGCATCGGTGCGCCTGAACACCATCTACGACCGCTCGTGGTCCATCGTCAGGTCGATCGGCGACGTGCAGCAGACGCTGCTCATCGCCTTCGTGCTGGTGGTGGGGGTGATCTTCCTGTTCCTGGGCAGGGCCAGGGACACCTTGATCCCGGCGGTGGCCCTGCCGCTGTCGCTGCTGCTCACCTTCGTGGCGATGCGGGTGCTCGGCTACAGCCTCGACAACCTCTCGCTGATGGCGCTCACCCTGGCCGTCGGGTTCCTGGTGGACGATGCCATCGTCTTCCTGGAGAACACGGTGCGGCGGATGGAGCGCGGAGAGCGGGCGCTGGAGGCGGCGCTGGGGAGCGCCAGGGAGATCAGCTTCACGATCGTCGCCATGACCATCTCGCTCGCCGCGGTGTTCCTGCCGCTGGTGTTCATGTCCGGGCTGGTCGGCCGTATCTTCCGCGAGTTCGCCATCACCATCGTGGTCTCGATCTTCGCCTCCGGCCTGGTGTCGCTGACGCTCACGCCGTTGATGAGCGCGCGGCTGCTGGCGCGGCGGGGCGACGGCTCGCGGCAGACCTGGATGGAGCGCGTCGTCGGCGGCGTGGAGCGGCGGGTGCTCGCCGCCTACGGCAGGTCGCTCTCGTGGTTCCTGCGGCACCGGTGGGTCGCCGTGCTGACCTGGGTGGTCTGCCTCGCCGGCACGGTCTGGCTGTTCATCGCCGTGCCGAAGGCCTTCCTGCCGCCGGGAGACAGCAGCGTCATCGCCGGCGTCATCATCGGCCGCGAGGGTTCCTCCCCCGAGTCGATGAAGGCGCTGCAGGCGCGGGCCAACGAGGTGCTGCGGCAGGACCCGAACGTCCGCGCCGCCGTCTCGGTGACCGGCCTCAGCCAGTTCGTCGCCTCCAACCAGGGGCTCTTCTTCATCTTCCTGAATCCGCCGCAGGGCCGGCCGCCGATCCAGCAAGAGGCGGGAGCGCTCATGGGCAAGCTCGCCGGCATTCCCGGCGTGTTTCCCTTCCTGCGGCCGTACCCGGTGCTCGAGATCAGCACCGGCGCGACCAACCAGAACCAGGGTCAGTACGCCTACTCGCTGTCCGGCGTGAATCCGGACCAGGTGTACGAGGTCGCCGGCAAGCTCATGGGCAGGCTCCGGGACTACCCCGGCTTCGCCACCCTCTCCTCGGATCACTTCGGCAACACGCCGAGCCTCGACATCGAGATCCGGCGCGACCAGGCGAAGACCTACGGCGTCTCCGAGGCGCGCATCCTGGCGCTGCTGAGGAACGCCTACTCGCAGAACTACCTCTACCTGATCAAGAAGCCGACCGATCAGTACCAGGTCATCCTGGAGGTCAAGGACGCCGAGCGGGCCAATCCCGGCGACCTCTCGCTGCTCTACATCAAGTCCGACGACGGCAGGAACCAGGTGCCGCTCTCCGCGCTGGTCACCTGGAAGCCGACGCTGGGACCGCAGGCGGTGAACCACATCAACCAGTTCACCAGCGTCACGCTGTTCTTCAACCTGAAGCCCGGCGTGGCGATCGGCGACGCGACCGATTTCATTACCAAGGCCGCGGCCGAGGTGGTGCCGCCGAGCGTGCGCGCCAGCCTGCAGGGCGAGGCGCTGACCTTCCGCAGCACCGTGTCGAGCCTGACCATCCTGATGGCGCTGGCGGTGTTCGTGATGTACGTGATCCTGGCGATCCTCTACGAGAGCTACCTGCATCCGGTGACCGTGCTCTCGACGCTGCCGACGGCGCTGGTCGGCGGCCTCTTGACGCTGCGGCTGTTCGGCGGGGATGCGTCGCTCTACGCCTTCATCGGCATGTTCATGCTGATGGGCATCGTCAAGAAGAACGGCATCATGATCGTGGACTTCGCCAGCCAGCGCGTGACCGCCGGCGAACCGGCCGAGAAGGCGATCCACGATGCCAGCATGGACCGCTTCCGGCCGATCCTGATGACCACCCTGGCCGCCGTCTTCGGCGCGCTGCCGATCGCCTGGGGCTACGGCGGCGACGGGGCGTCGCGCCGGCCGCTGGGGCTGATCGTGGTCGGCGGCCTGGTGGTGTCGCAGCTGATCACCCTCTACGTCACGCCGGTGATCTACCTCTACCTCGAGCGGTTCCAGGAGCAGGTGCTGGACCGCATCCCGTTCTTCCGTTCCGGGCGCGCCGGCGGCGGTGGCGGAGTGCCGGCCGGCGCCGGCGGCGGGCTGGCGGCCGTTGCCGGCGGCGCCGGCTTCACCGCCTTCCCCGGCGCGGCCCTGGAGTCGGCCATGGAGAGCAAGCCATGAATAAGCAGGCCATGAACAAGAAGGTGATTCCCACCCTCGGCGCCCTTGCCCCCCTTCTCGTCGCCGGCGCGCTCCTCGCCGGCTGCGCCGTGGGCCCGAACTATCGCCGGCCGGCGGTGACCGTTCCCGAGCAGCTACGGGGACAGGCGGCCCCGGCCGACGCCGCGTCGCTCGCCGACCAGGCCTGGTGGCAGGTCTTCCAGGACGACTCCCTGAAGGCCCTGATCGACGAGGCGCTGCGCAACGGTTACGACCTCCGGCTCGCCGTCTGGCGGGTCGAGGAGGCGCGAGCCAATGCCGGCGTCGCCGGCGCCTTGTACCTGCCGCAGGTCCAGGTGCAGGCCGATTGGACGCGCAGCCGGCAGTCCTCCTTCGCCGGGGGCGCTGGCGTCGCCGGCGGCGCGGCGCCGCCGCAGAACCTCTACGACGTCAACGCCGGCCTGAGCTGGGAGATCGACCTCTGGGGACGCATCCGGCGCACCAACGAGGCGGCGCTGGCGCAGGCCCTGGCCAGCGAGGAAGCGCGCCGCGGAGTGCTGCTCTCCCTGGTGTCCGACGTCGCCACCGGCTACTTCCAGCTGCGGGAGCTCGACGAGCAGCTGGCGGTGGCGAAGCGGACCGCCGAGGCCTTCCAGGGCAGCTACGATCTGTTCAACCGGCGCCTCGCGGCAGGCGCCGCCTCGGCGCTGGACACCTCCAGCGCCGAGGTGTCGCTCGCCTCGGCGTCGGCCGCCGTCCCGGACCTCGAGCGGCAGATCGAGGCGCAGGAGAACCGTTTGTGCCTGCTGCTCGGCCGCCCCCCAGGGCCCATCGTGCGCGGCGCGGCGCTCGGCGACCAGGCCCTGCCGCCGGCGGTGCCGGCGGGGCTGCCGTCGGACCTGCTGCGGCGCCGGCCCGACCTGCGCCAGGCCGAGCAGCAGCTGGTCGCGGCCAACGCCAACGTCGGCGTCGCGGTCGCCGACTTCTATCCCACCATCAGCCTGACCGCCGCCTTCGGCGGCGTCGCGCCCGAGCTCGCGGGCCTGTTCGGGGCAGGGAGGACCTGGTCGCTGGGCGGCGGCCTGCTCAGCCCGGTGCTGCAGGGGCGGCGCCTCGAAGCCCAGCACCGCGTCGCCGTGGCGCAGTGGGAGGAAGCGAAGGTGCAGTACGAGCGGAGCGTCAACAACGCCTTCGCCGAGGTCGCGACGGCGCTGGTCGCCTACCAGAAGCTGGCCGGCGTCGAGAGCGAGCAGGTGCGGGCGGTGACCGTCAACCGCGAGGCGGTCCGGCTCTCGAATCAACGCTACCTCGCCGGCCGCTCCGACTATCTCGAGGTGCTGCAAGCCGAGCAGCAGCAGTTCTTGGCGGAGAACGCGGTGGCGCAGACCCGTTTCAACCGCCTGGCCAGCCTCGTCCAGCTCTACAAGGCCCTGGGCGGTGGCTGGCAGCTGCCGGACAACGTTCAGGGAGCGCAGGGATCGATCGGACTGGGATCGGTGGCCAGGGCCGCGGCCGGCAGCAGGTAGACCTCGCGGTGGGTCGGGGGGACCGCCAGCAGCGAGGACAGGAAAGTGGCGTCGAACTGGCTGGGCTGGCGCCGGGCGTCGTCGAGCAGGAAGTCCCAGGCGGTGCCGGGCCCGGAGCGCAGCGGCGTGTTGCCGTCGAAGCGCAGGAGCGCGGGATCGCCCGGCGCCGCGGCGGAGAAGCGGATGCTGGTGCCCCCCGGGGCGATGCGGACGCGGCTCTCGAGCAGGAAGACCTCGGGCGCCGGCTGGCTCAGGCGTTCGACCGCCCGCAGCACCAGCCGGCCGAGTGCCCGATGCGCGTTGTGGCAGGTCGTGCCGTGCCGCGGATCGAAGGCGATGATGGTCCGCGGCGCCACACCGTCGATCGCGCCGGCAAGCCGGTCGAGCAGCTGGTCCTCGCCACCTACTGCGTCCGCCCATGCCCTCCGCACGGCGGCGGGATCGGGGCCGAAGACGTCGGGCAAGGATCCTTGCAGCAGAAGCGCGTGGAAGAGCCGGGCCGCGGCCCGCATCTCCGCGGTGCGCACGGTGGCGAGGTCTGGATGGCAGCCGCCGGGCAAGCGGCAGGCGCCGTTCTCGCCACGCGTGGCCACCACCAGCGCGCAACGGTGCCTGCCCTCGCTGCAGAGCTCGCCCAGCAGCGGCGCCAGCAACACCTCGTCGTCCGGATGGGCGCCGACCCACAGCACGGTGCCCGGCGGGATGGCCGCCAGCGCATCGCCGCCCGGCGCCGCACGGTCGCCCGGCGCGTCGGCGAGCGCCGAGGCCGCGAGCGCCAGCGACGCGGCAACCAGGAGGATGTGAGAGCTGCGGAGCTTCGTCACGCTGTCTAATGTACGCGCCGGCTGGCTGGACCGTCCAGGTGTGGGTCGTGGGTCAGGCGGCCGGTGATTGAGGGTCGGGCAGGCGCGGCGGTGCGGGCGTCCGCCGACGCCCGGCACCGGGGACACGCAGGGCGCCGTCGTCAGCGCCCGGGCGCCGGCTGCATCGTCTGCGTCATCGGCGCCGGATGGCCGTCCGAGCGGAACTGAAAGACGAAGTAGGGCGGGATGCAGATGCCGCGCTGATCGCCGGCGCCGCCGTTGCGCGAGAGCCAGGCCTGGTCCGGCTCCTTCTGACCGAAGTCGTTCGCGTCGTAGATGCCGGCGACCACCGCCAGCCGCCGCTCATAGTTCTGGTGCCCGTTGGCGAGGTCATATCCGGTAGGGCGCAGGCAGATGTAGTCGTCGCGGCAAGGGTTCGCGACGTCGCAGGCGCGCAAGCCGGCATAGGACGTCCGCTGCTCGAAGCACTGGCCGAGCGACTTGGTCCCGCCCGTCACTTCGGCGAGGCAGGTGTTGAACCCGCTCGACGCTACCAGCCCGCAGGTCGCCTCCGGCGGCAGGCCGAGGCATTCGGAGAGGCGGAGCATGCCGCCGGGGAAGCCGCCGGTCAGCGCGTCGCGCTTGATCCTGGCCCGCTCGGCGGGCGCGCCGGTGCCGCCCGTCTCGTCGCCTTGATAGAACTCCTGGTGCGCGCCGTAGTAGCTGTTGCCGGCCGGGGCATTCGCCGGCAGGCTCGCGGCAGGAATCAGGGTGTCACGATGCGCGCGGTCGCTCCAGTCGCCGGCCGGCGCCGGCGTGGTCCTCAGGTAGGTCTCGTAACCATAACGAGCAGAGGTGACGCGGCCCACTTGCAGCGCGTCGCCGATCTCGCGGCGCCCTGCCGGCAGGCACGTGCCCATCCCCGGTGCGTTCGGCGAATCGAAGAGGGCCGTGCAGGTGAGCCCTGCCAGGCAATCCCACTGGCGGTGGCTGGTTGCCCGCTGCTCGGGCAGCAGGCAGGCGCCGCCCCAGCCGCCGATCAGCTGCGTGCCGCTCGTCTGGGGCCTGAACTTGTTCAAGGGGCGGGAGGCATAACTCATCGCCAGCTGGTAACGGTTCAACCGGTCCCCGGCGGCGAGCCGCTCGAGGATGACGAGCCGCCGCACCTGGTCGCCGTAGAAATGCGGCGATCCCGGAAGATAGACCGCGTTCGAGACCGGCGTCTCCGCCCGGTCCGCTCCCGGGAAATGGAAGCCGGCGATCGCGCGGGCCTGGTGGCAGCCGCTACAGCTGAGCTCGTCGAGGCGGAGGCGTACGTCGTCGGGCGATCGCATGTAGCTGAACTGGCGCGTCGCATTCGTCGCCCGCGACACCGCGGTGCGGATCTGGGCATCGGTCAGGATCTGCTCCCGCGGATCGAGCGCATTCCAGTAGAGCGCGTTCTTGGAGCGTGCAGCGCCGCCCGGCGACGCGGAGGTCGCCCGGCAGGCGAGGAATTCTTGCGGGATGTTGAGGGTGCCGTTGTCGACGTCGGAGAGGACCACGGGCGAGAGGATGAAGGCCCGGAACCGGTCGAGCGACATCGGCCGGTTGGCCCCGGGACGGCAAGAGTTGGCGTCGCCGCGAGGATTGCCGAGCAACCGGGCGCGATCGACCTGGTTGGTCAGATAGCTGGGCGTGAACTTCTTCCGGTCGGGGTTCCACCGGAAGACGCGGATGACGTATTCGGCGGTGCTGCCGAGGTCGGTACCGTCGGCGCCGGCGCTGATCCGATAAGCCTGGATGTTGAGCTCGATGCGCTCGATGTCTCGCCCGTCGATCAACGCGACGACCCCCGTCGCGGGGTCGACGAGGTCGGCCGCCACCTGCTCCGCAGTTCGCCCGGCCGGCCGGCGCAGTTCCGCCAGCCACCGCGCCGCGACCCCGTGGCAAGTGGTGACGCCGCTTCGCCGATCGCGCGGGATGGCAGGCAGCACGATGTTCAGCGTCACCGGCAGGCGCGAGGACACCTGGCCATCCCGGAGAGAATACGAGAAGCGATAGATCACGCTGATCTCGCCGCAGCGATGATGTCTCTCGTCGCCGGGGACCAGGTCGTGGATGAACTGCCGGTCGATGCGGTTGACGATGCCCACCAGCTCGATGCGCGAGCCGGGATGCGTCAGGAACTGCGGATGGATCTGCTGTGCCGGCTCGATCCCCCCGGTCTCCTGGTAGCCCGCCAGGTCCTGCGCGATCGTCTCGCGGATGTCCTGCGCCACCCGCAGGTTGAAGGGATTGGCGCGCGCGCCGATGGGCGGCTCCTGTGCCTTCGCCGTCGCCAGCGCCTGGATCAGGCAGCCGAACACCAGCGGACCGGACTTGGCGCATTCGCCGTCCGGGTCCTGCCGGTCGAGCAGCGCGATCACGGCTGGATCCGCGACATAGGGCCCCTTGGAGACGTCCGCGGACGGCGCCCCGGAGCGGGCCTGGGCCGTGACCTGCGCGGGTTCTCCAGCGCCTCCCGCCGTCGAAAAGGCCACGACCGCCAGCACCGCCGCCACTGCGGCGGCAGACCGGTACGCAGGGTTGGTATTCAAGATCTTTCTAGTTTAACACGGAGTCGCGATCGCGGCCGGGACGGACCTGGCCGGGCTACTTGCCGTTGCCGTCGAGCCAGCGGATGGCGCGCTCCAAGACCTCGTCGCGGCCCTCGCGGACGCCCTGGATGGTTGGCGCGACCTCGATGTCGGGCGTCAGGCCGACACGCTGCAGCTGCCGGCCGTCGGCATGGCGGACGTCGTGGCCGGAGAAGCGGATGGACAAGCCGCCCGGAACGGTCAGAAAAGTCACGTCCCCGTTGGCGCCGGCGGTTTGCGAGCCGATGAAGCGGGTCCGGTTGGCGGCCTCGAAGAATAGACCGGTGTGCTCGGTCTGGCTGACCGTCCGCTCGTCGATCAGCATCACCGTCGGGGCGCCGTACTTGAAGCCCGCGGTCACGGGCAGGCGCTGGCTGAAGTAAGTGCCCGAGCCGGCCTGATCGTCGGCCGCCGACACCTCGGGCTGGCGGAACTGTGCCGCTACACTGGCGCGACCGTCGCCGAGGCGCGGCGCGATCTGCCAGGCCGTCCCGTTGGGATACCCGCGGCCGTCGAATATGATGGCGCGCGTTCCCTTGAGCCGTTCGAACATGCCCTTCACCTGCTGCGGGGTCAGGCGGGTGAGATCGACATAACCCAGGTTGCCGGGCAGAACGCGCACGCTCTCGCCGACCGCGGTGGACCAGAAGGGATTGTTGTACAGCAGCTTCGAGTGGCCCAGATCGAGCCAAGCCCGGGAGCGCCGGAGCTTGACCTGCTTGGCGCCTTGGCGCCCGCGTAGCGTCAGCTCGGCGGTGGAACCCTCGGGCCCGTCCAGCAGCACACGGCCGACCTTGGCCGAGAGCCCGGCAGGTGTCGAGGCTGGCAGGTAGCGGCTCAGGCGCTCGACGCGGGCCGCCGCCGGTTCGCCATCGACCGCTTCCACGACGTCCCCCATCTCCAGGCCCGATGCCTTCACCTCCGGGGCGTCGCCGAGTGTCGTCACCACCCAGGATCCCTCCACCTTGCGCAGCGCGACCGGCACGCCCGCCTCGCCGAAGAAGCGGTCGATCTCACCGCCCGTCACCTGGGAGTGCCCATCGGCGACGTGAGTCATCATCTCGGCCACCGCCAGCGCATAGGGGCGCGCCCCCGCGGCGCTCTCCATCCTGAGCAGGAACTCCGGCAGCACGGCGTCCCAGTCGCCGATCAGCTCCAGATAAGCGTAGAAGTAATGGATCACGTTCCAGATGCGCGCCACCGCCAGCACGCGGTGGCCCAGGTCCGGCGCGGTCATCGCCGCGTAGGCCTTGTCGGCGCGCCAGACGCCCTGCGGCAGCGGCTCGAGCCTCGGCCCTTCGACTCCGCTCGTGCCGGCGGGCGGCGCCGATCCACTGGCCAGTCCGATCGCCGCCGCCAGCGCCGGGTCCTGGTTGCCGGGCGCCGCCGCGCCGCCGTCCTCCGGCCGTGGTGCCGGCGCAGCCGGCGGCACCGCGAGGTCCGCATGGAGGCCGGACCAAGCCGGCTCCGGCACCAGCTCGCTCAGACGCACGGTCGCCCATAGCTCCTCGCCGAGATCGACCTTGAGCTGCTGCACGACCGACTCCTCGCTCCATCCGGCCTTGCTCCCCTCGAAGACGATGAAGCCGTCGCCGCTGCGTTGCAGGGCCTGCGCGAGCGGCGGCAGCGAGGTGTCGCCGTTCACCACGAACACCACCCGCTTCGGGCTCGCTCCAGGGACCGGCACGACGTCGTCGGCAAACGCGGTCTCGAAGAAAGAGGAATAGTCGCCGGAGCCCCCTTCCGGGCCTTGCGTGTGGTAGCCGGCGTGACGCACGGTGCGCTGCGCCGGAGGATGGGTCCGGCGGCTGGCGAGGAGCCCGGCAAGCGGTTCCAGCAAGGCGAAGGAGGCGACGTCCGCGGCGTCCGGCTGCCGCAGGTCGAAGACCAGCCCCTTGGCCTTACCGATCTGCGGACCGAGGCGGCGGCCCTGCTCTCTCATCTCCACGTACGCGGACCAGCCGGTGGAGGGCCCCAGGTCGACCACGGCCACCCCCTCCTGAACCCAGCGGAGCTGCGGCCATTGCGGCGTCGGAGTCGTCGGAGCTCCGGGAGCTGCCGGAGCCGCCGGAGCTGCCGGCGCCGCTGGAGGCGCCGCTCCCTGTCCGTCGGCGGCGTCGTGTCTCGCGTCGACCAGATGAGTCACCGGATCGCCCATCGCGCCAAGGAGCGTTCGGACGACCGCGGCATACTCCTCCCGGCTCTTCGCGCTCAACACGCGCGGCGCTGCCGCCACCAGCGCCTCGTCCCAGTCGATGTCCTTGTACGCCAGGTAGGGGTGGTGGAAACGAACGGTGCCCCACAGGCGGACCACTCGCGTCAGCCGCTCGATCCTCTCAGGATAGGTCGCCGGAGCGGCGACGGCCGCCGCAGGAGCGCCGGCAGCGGAATAGGGAGCGATGACGCCGACGACCACCAACCCCAGGGCGGGTGCAAGCTTCGACAACTGCCACGCACGACTTGGCATCGGCTGTGCTCCTCCTGGCAGGGCGCCGTGAACCGCGTAGGGGCCGGAAATAGGGCGTTCCGGCGCCAAGGTCTCCGCTTCCATGCTCCAGGTGGAGCTTAATGCAGAGTGGACCGGCGCCCGCCCCCGGACCTACGAGGGTTTCGATCTCGCTGGCGAGTTCCTGGTCGAGCGCTGCTTGGAGCCCCTTTTTTCGGCCGCCTCCGCGGCAGCCACCTGCTCGAGCTCGGCCTCGGCCCAGGTTTCACTGGCTTGCCAGTAGGCTTCCAGCTGTCGGCGAAACTCCTGTCCCGCTGCGAGCTGCTGGCGGACTCTTTCGGCTTGCTGTGCCGTAAGACGCCGCGACTGGGTGCGGCCACCCACCACGCGGGTGAGGCTAAAGTACGGGCCGTGGCGCGCCTGCTCGTTGGTCGCGCAGGCGCAGTTGGGCTTGCCGCATTTGAGGTAGCGCTCGCCGAGCGAGCCCCGCCGCAGCGGCCTGGGTCGGCTGAGTTGCTCGGCCAGGAGACTGACAGCCTCGGGCACTTCTGTGGCTTTCGGCACGGGGGCCTCCTTTGTCTGTCGGCTATTATAGCCGACAGAACGGTGCCGCTCAACCCCTAGTGCCAAGAGCCGCTACTTGGCTCACCCACTTTCTTGTCGTGCACCCATCGCGACATGATGGCTTGACGAAATGGCGCTCATATTGTTATGATTCGGTGACGATAAAAGGGGTGAGAAACGATGAAAGCAGCATTCGCCATTGAGGCGGGACGCCTTCGAGAGCAGGTTGGATTGAGCGCGGAGCAGATCGCGCGCGCTACCGGCGCTGCGCCGAGCACGGTTCGGGGATGGATCGGCCATCGGTCGGGACCAACCGGCCGGCGCGCGGAGCGGATCGCGGAGCTGTCGGCAATCATTGACCGGCTCATGCACGTGATGCCGAAGGAGCACATTCCGGTGTGGCTCAGCAAGCCGAACGAGGCGCTGAACGAGAAGAAGCCACTCGATCTCATTGCAGTGGGTGCCTACCGGCGGCTTGCCGAGGTTGTCTCCGGCATCGAGGATCCCGGAGCCGTTTGAAGGGTCATGGAGGGCTATCGCTGCTCGACGTGGACCTGATCGTCGTCGATGGCTCTTGGGTTCGCCATGCGCGAGATGCCCGCGATCCCCTTCCAGCTCGGAGTCCCCCTCCTGACAGCCGGTGGCAGCGAGGGGCCGTCGTGGACGCTCTCTATCTCGCGGACAGTGAGGCTACTGCCTGGGCCGAGTGGTTCCGCTATCTTGCCGAGAGTGGGATTCCTCCTCAGCAGCGGCTACCCGCTTTTCTGTGGACGTGGCAGGTCAAAGCCGGGGTCGCGAATCTTCAAAGCCGGCAGCGTCTCAAGAGGGTGGGACTGCCGCAGCCCAAACCGGGCCGTCGTAGGTGGCCGCCCTTCCAGACAGTAGGCGAGGCCCTTTTCACGGAGGGCTGGTCAGGGCTGGTCGCGCCAAGCGCGGCACGGCCAAGAGGGCGAATACTCTGCCTCTTCCGGGACGGCAGGCGCGTGGCGGGTGCCACTCCTGTAAGACCCGCGCGGGAGATCACCACGGTCCCTGTTCCTCCAACCGGAATGACGACCTAGCCGGCAGCCAGGCAGGTCCGGGCCGCCGGGGAGCGAGTCCCCCGCGGTACTCGATCCCTTAATTCTCAGTCTCGCCCCGCCGGGGTAGCCAGCCGCTCGGCCAGCCGGCTGAACCGCTTGAGGACCCGGCGGTTGGCGACCGCGGTGGCCAGCGCCCTGGTTTCGCCGACCAGGACGGCCAGGCGCTTGGCCCTGGTGATGCCGGTGTAGAGGAGGTTGCGCTGGAGCATGACGTAGTGCTAGGTGTGGAGGGGGATG
>DATNKH010000637.1:0-5940 GCA_035603475.1 Thermoanaerobaculia bacterium | reverse complement strand
AGCAGCTGCGTGCCGACGTCGCCCGCCACTCCGTCCCGGTGTCCGGCGCCGAGGTGCCGATCACGTTCAGCGTCGGCCTGGCGGTGTTCCCCCAGGACGGCGAGTCGCCGGCCGATCTGCTGGCGTGCGCCGACCAGCGCCTCTACGCCGCCAAGCGCGCCGGCCGCAATCGCGTCCAGGGACCGTGAGTCGTCGCCAGAGCGCCATACCTGACGCTTTCTTCGCTATCCCTGTTGCAGTTCTGCCATCTGGATCGTAAGATCACGGGTAGAGCATCCGAACCGTGACGCGGCGCCTGGGGGCCACGACCCCAGGCCGGCCGCCCGTTCAGGTCCAGGGAGGGCACCAGAAGATGTCGGTCGACTTCGACGTCCCGGAATCCTGGCCGGAGGAGCAGCCCGAGAGCGGGCCGGCGAGCCGGCCGAAGGAGACGCCGGAGCCCACCGCCGCCGCCGCCGCCGCGGCACCGGTCCCGATCGAACCGGCGCCTGCCGCCATCGCGCCTCCCCTCGCGGCTGTGCCGGCCCCGGCCGCCACCGCGGCTCCGGCCTGGAGCCTGGGGCAGCGGATCGCCTTCCGCTTCGTCCTCTGCTACCTGCTGCTCTACAACCTGCCCTTCCCCATCTACCTGCTCGATTTCCTCCCCATCCCCGGCCTCGGGGCCGGCCTCGGGGCCGCCATCAAGGCGTACTTCCAGTTCTGGAACACCGTCGTGCTCTGGACCGGCGCGCACGCCCTCCATCTCGCTCATCCCATCGAGAACCTCCGCGGCAAGACCGGCAGCGGCGACACGACGTACGACTGGGTCAAGCTGCTCTGCTTCGTGGCGTTCGCGGCCTTCGCCACGCTGGTATGGACGCTCGCGACGCCGCGCGGCAAGGCCCGGGAGCACCGGCGCCTGCACGAGTGGCTGCGGGTCTACGTGCGCTATGCGCTCGGCACCATCCTGCTCGGCTACGGCTGGTCCAAGGTCATCAAGACCCAGTTCCCCTTCCCGTCGCAGGACCGGCTGCTGGAGCCCTTCGGCCAGGCGTCTCCCATGGGCCTGCTGTGGACCTTCATGGGTGTCTCGACTCCCTACACCATCTTCGCCGGCGCGATGGAGGTGCTGGGCGGCGTGCTGCTGTTCTTCCGGCGCACCACGACGCTCGGTGCGCTGGTGACGATCACAGTGATGACCAACGTGTTCATGCTGAACATGTGCTACGACGTGCCGGTCAAGCAGTACTCGCTGCACCTGCTGTTGATGGCCGTCTTCCTGCTCGTCCCCGACCTGGGCCGGCTGGCCAACGTGCTGGTGCTCCACCGGCCCACCGAGCCGGCGAGCCTCGCGCCGCCGTGGTCGGCGCGCTGGGCGCGGATCGGCGGCATGGCGCTGTGCGTCCTGTACCTCGGCTACGTCAGCTTCAGCGACATCCAGGGCAGCCTCGAGATGAAGAGCCAGTTCGGCCCGGGCACCAAGCCGAAGGCGACGATCTATGGCACCTTCGAGGTCGAGGAGTTCGTGCGCAACGGCCAGACCGTGCCGCCGCTGCTCACCGACGCCAGCCGCTGGCGGCGGTTGACGTCGTTCTACCCCGAGGTGCTCTCGGTGCGCTGGATGGACGATACCCTGCACAAATACACATCCGAGTATTCCCCGGCGAAGCACAGCATCGCTCTCTCCCCCTGGGGCGGGAAGGGCGAGAAGGGGGCCTTCACCTACGCCTTCCCCGACAAGGACCACCTGGTGCTGCAGGGGACCCTGCTCGAGGACGCGCTCACGGTCAAGCTGCGGCGGCTCGACACGTCGCAGTTCCTCCTGGTGAGCCGGGGCTTCCACTGGGTCAGCGAGTACCCGTTCAACCACTGAGGCCGATAGCAGGCGACGCCAGGGTCTCCCCATGCCGACCCTGGCGGAGAGTGGCATGCCGCATGCAGCGCGGCATGGGTCGGAGCCATCTCTCGCCATCGGCAAGGAGGCGCCGCCTTGGGAGAAGGGGAAAGCCGGCCGCGGGACCCGGCGCCGTATCGCGGCGAGCCGGCGCGCGCGCGCCGCGGGCGCCCGGAGAGCTGGCGGCTCTCCCGGTGGCTGGTGGCGATCGCGACGATCGCCGTGATCGCCCCGGAGCTGGGCTGCACCAGCACCGCGACGAAGCGGCACGACTATCACTTCAACCACCCCGTCCCGCCGGAGGACCTCGCCTTTCGCCGTTCGCTGGACAGCTTCGGCAACCTGATGGTCAGGGGCAACCGCGCCGAGCTGCTGCAGAACGGCGACGAGATCTTCCCGGCCATGGTGCAGGCGATCGATGGCGCCAAGCGGACGATCAACCTCGAGTCCTACATCTTCAGCGACGATCAGGCCGGCGCCCTGATCACCAACGCTCTCGTGGACGCCGCGCGGCGGGGCGTCGAGGTGCGGGTGCTGGTCGACGGCACCGGCGGCCACCCCGGAAAGCTGGCCGGCCAGATGAAGCAGGCCGGCGTCGACCTCCGCGTATACCACCCGGTACGGCCGTGGAACATCGTCCGCATCGGCCAGCGGACCCACCGCAAGATCCTGGTCGTGGACGGCACCGTCTGCTTCACCGGCGGCCTCGGCATCGAGGAGCGGTGGCTGGGGAATGCACGCAATCCGAACGAGTGGCGCGACACCCAGGTCAGGGCGACGGGCCCGGTCGCGGCGCAGATGCAGGCGATCTTCGGCGAGAACTGGACCTACACGACCGGCGAGATCCTCGCCGGCAACAAGTTCTACCCGCCGATCGAGCCGGCGGGAGAGCTCGAGGTCCAGGCGATCAAGGTCTCGCGGGGCGACGCGTCTTCGCTGGCCAAGATGCTCTACTACGTGGCGATCGAGTCGGCGGTCAAGTCGATCCACATCCAGAACGCCTACTTCCTCCCCGACAACCAGATCCGCGAGGCGTTGGTCAAGGCCGTGCAGCGCGGCGTGGACGTGCGGATCATGGTCCCCGGCAAGCACATCGACGTGCCGCTCGTGCGCATGGCCTCGCGCCACCACTACGGCGAGCTGCTGCAGGGAGGGGTCAAGATCTACGAGTACCTCGACACCATGATGCACAGCAAGTCCGCCGTCTTCGACGGCATCTTCGCCATCATCGGATCGATCAACTTCGACACCCGTTCGATGGAAAAGAACGCCGAGGAGAGTCTTACCTTCTACGACCGCGGCTTCGCGGCGAAGGTGGAGGCGATGTTCGACCAGGACATGAAGCACTGCCGCGAGTTCAACTACGAGCGCTGGAAGCGGCGCGGCTTCAACGACCGGTTCCTCGAGCTCTTCTCCGGCTTCTTCTCGCCGTTCTATTGAGCCGCGACGACCTCGACGGCGGCGGTCCACACCTGGCCGACGCCGGCGCGGCTGCCGGACCAGAAGACCCGGAAGCGGCCGTCCGCGGTGGCGGCGAGGCCGCTGTAGTCGCCGCCGAATGGCCAGCGCGCCGTGACCGCGCGGTCCTGCCCGGCGGGCGGGCATGACATCTCCGGGGTCACCCGGACCGGGGCGAGGAAGGTCCTGCCGCCGTCCATGGAGGCGCTGAAATCGACGTCGAAGCACTCGCCGCGCGGATCGCGCCCGGTGTCGTACCAGGCGAGGCCGACGATCCCGGCGGCGCTCACCGCGATGGCCGGCGTCCGCGTCCGGCGGCCGGCCGCGAGCTGATCGCTCGCGACGGCCACTTCGCTCGCCGACTTCCACCAGGACGCCCCGCCGTCGTCCGAGCGGAGCACCGCCAGGGCGCCGCCGGCCTCCGCTGGCTCCAGGCCCGCCACGGCCAGGTAGAGGCGCCCGCGGTGCGCGGCCACGGGGTCGGCGGCCAGCGGCACGGGCGTCAGCCCGCCGGGCGGCTCGAAGGGCAGGGGCGCGATCGAGAACGACCGGCTGCCGTCCACGGACCGCGCCGCCCAGGCTTGCCGGCGGGCCAGCGGCCGCTCGAAGGACGCATAGTCCATGAAGAGCAGCACCAGGGTGCCGTCGGCCAGCACCGTGGCGTCGAACGGCTGCTGATTCAAGCCGTCATGGCGGAGGAACACCGGCGCGGAGAAGCTCCTGCCGCCGTCACGCGACGAGGCCACCGCGGTGCCGAAGCGCGGCTTCCGGCGAGGCGCCGCTGCCGGCAGCAGCTGCGCGAAGGTCACGTAGACGGCGCCGCGGCGCGGTCCCTCCGAACGATCCACCGCCAGGATGGGGTGGTCCGCGCCACCGCCGCCGGCGGCGGGCACCCGCACCGGCCGATGCCAGGTCCGCCCACCGTCGGGGGACCGGAAGACGGCGACGGCGCCGCCCCGTGCCAGGCAGGAGAGATACACGTCGCGGCCGCTGCCGAAGCTCACCCAGGGATCGACCAGGCACTGCGGGAAGGGGATCCGCGCCCAGGCATGGCCTCCGTCGAGCGAGCGGAAGCCTGCCACGGTCGTCTCTTCGACGCCACCGCCGCGGCTGCTGCCGCGGCCGGCGTCCGGCCAGGTGACGGCGGCGCCGAAGAGCAGCTCCGGATCCGCCGGATCGGCCGCCAGGAACGGCTCGACATGCGGGGTGCCGGGCCGGTCCCCGGTGACGCAGACCGGCTCGCCCGCGACGATCCGCGGCGGCGCCGCGCCGGGGTCCCAGGTCCCGGCCGACAAGGCGAGCAGCGCCAACGCCGCGAGGGACCGCATCGGCACCGATGATAGGCTTTGCGGCACGACGGAGCGAACCACCATCGGCGCGCGGATCATCGTCAACGGCACGGAGCGGCAGGTCGAGGCAGCGCCCGAGGAGAGCCTGCTCGAGGTGCTGCGCGACCGCCTGCAGCTCACCGGCACCAAGTACGGCTGCGGCGAGGGGCAGTGCGGCGCCTGCACGGTGTTGCTCGAGGGCCGCGCCGCGCGGTCGTGCCGCGTCACCCTGGCCGAGGCGGCGGGCAAGAAGGTCACCACCATCGAGGGCCTCGAACGCCACGGCCGGCTACATCCCGTGCAGGCCGCGTTCCTCGAGGTCGAGGCCTTCCAGTGCGGCTACTGCACGCCGGGCATGATCATGGCGGCGGTCACGCTGCTCGAGAGCCGGCCCGAACCGAGCGAGGAGGACGTCGCGAGCCGACTGGTGGGCAACGTCTGCCGTTGCGGGACCTATCCGCGCATCGTCGCGGCGGTGAGGCTGGCCGCGCGGACGATGCGGCGGGAGCCCGCGCGACGAGGCCCATGACGCCGATGACGCCCATGACCCCGATGACGCCGAGAGCGGCGGACCCCGAGCTGGAGCTCGAGCTGCGCGAGCACGAGCTTGCCGGCCGGCTGCACCGGTTCGAGGTCGATCGCCGCGACTTCCTGAAGACCCTGGGCGGCGGCCTGCTGGTCTGCCTCTGGGCGCCCGCCGCGCGCGCCGAGAGCGCCGCGGCGGCGATCGCCGCCGCTCCCGGCAACTCGGAGTCGGGACGCGGCGGCGGCGGCCACGAGCTGCCGCGTGAGCTCGGCGCCTGGCCGCACATCGACCCGGACGGGCGCGTCACCGTGTTCACCGGCAAGGTGGAGGTGGGGCAGAACATCCGCACCTCCCTGGCGCAGCAGGTCGCCGAGGAGCTGCGCGTGCCGCTCGACGCCGTGCGCATGGTGATGGGCGGCACCGCCCTGACGCCTTGGGATGCGGGCACCTTCGGCAGCCGCACCACGCCGACCATGGCGCCGCAGCTGCGGGCGGCGGCGGCAACGGCGCGCGAGATGCTCGTGGACCTCGCGGCGCAGCGCTGGAAAGCGCCGCGTGGCACGCTGGTGGCGGACGCCGGCCGGGTGGTGAACCCGGCGTCGCGGCGGTCGCTCGGCTACGGCGAGCTGACACGCGGGCTGGACCCGCGCGCGGCCGTCAAGACGGTCATGGCAGCGGGCACTGCGGGCGCTGCGGGCACTGCGGGCGTTCCCGCGGCCGCCGCGGCTCCCCTGGCCGCCGCGGCCCTCTCCGAT
>DATNKH010000636.1:0-3282 GCA_035603475.1 Thermoanaerobaculia bacterium | reverse complement strand
GAGTTATCGATCTTGCGATCGTGACGCCGCCGCCGCGGGGGCCGCGGCGGCGACACCCGCGGCGCCGGCGCCCTCGGCGGCCGCCCCTGCGAGCTCGCCCCGCAGGACCGTCACCGCCTGGCCGCCGAGGTGGACGCGGTCGCCGGCAAGCTCCACCCGCACCCGGCCGCCGCGGGGCGAGGCCTGGTAGGCGAGCAACGGGTTCTTTCCGAGGCGGTCGCACCAGTACGGCCCGAGGCAGCTGTGGGCGGAGCCGGTGACCGGGTCTTCGTCGATACCGCTGGCGGGGGCGAAGAAGCGGGAGACGACGTCGTAGCCTGGGGTCGCGGCGCGGGCGGTGACCAGGATGCCGCGGTAGGGCAGGGCGCCGAGGCGCCTGATGTCCGGGGCGAGAGCCCTCACCGCGGCTTCGTCCGCGAGCTCGACCACCAGGTCGAAGCGGTTGGCCCCGACCCAGACCGGCGGCGCCCCCAGCATCTCCGCCAGGCGCGGCGGCGGCTCCGTTAGAGCCTTCGCCGGCTCGGCCGGGAAGTCGAGCTCGATCCACTTGCCGTCCCGCGCGGCGCCCAGCACGCCGGAGAGGGTGTGGAAGCGAATCGGCTCCCCCGCCGCCACGAGGCCGGCCTCCCACAGCAGGTGCGCCGAGGCCAGGGTCGCATGGCCGCACAGCTCGACCTCGACCGTCGGCGTGAACCAGCGCAGGTCGAAGCCGGAGCCGTCGCGGCGGCGCACCAGGAAGGCCGTCTCCGCCACGTTCATCTCCGCCGCCACGGCCTGCATCCAGTCGGCCGCGGGAAAGGCTGGCAGCGGCAGCGGGCAGACCCCCGCCGGGTTGCCGGCGAACGGCCGGTCGGTGAAGGCATCGACCTGGTAGATCGCGAGTCCCAAGGCATTTCCCTCCGAAGGTGGAAGCATAACCGACCGGCGCCTACGGCGAAGTCGAGGTAACATCCTGACTCGTCGAAAGCGCCGGCGGCCCGGCCCACTCTCTCCGCCGCCCGCCATCGCCCGCCCTCTCCGTCGCAGGAGGGGCGGGCGCCGCCGCGCGTGGAGCGGTGGGCGCGGGGCGTGGCGGCCCCCGATCCGCGGCCATCGAGAGGGTCTGCCTGGCCGCCATGAGGCGGGGTTGGTATCGTCCCTGGCGTGAATGCCCTGCACCTGGCGTGGGGTCTTGGCCTCGCGCTCCTGCTCGGCCAGGCGGCCGCCTGGTGCCTGGCGCGCTGCATGTCGCTCGCGCTGCCCTGGCGGATCCAGGCTCTCGGGGCGTGTGCGCCGCTCGCGCTCCTCCTGCCGCTCCTCGCCGGGCATCGCCTGCTCGCGCCGACCGATGCGCCCATCCCCGCCAACCTGCCCGACGCACCGCGGGTGGAGCAGCCCGACGTGGCCCACGGCGTCTTCAACGATGCGATCCTGCAGCTCCTGCCGTGGGAGGCCGAGGTGCGGCGCGGCTTCGCGGAAGGGCATCTGCCGCTCTGGTCGGACCTCCTGGACGGCGGCAGCTCGCCGTGGATCAACCCGCAGGCCGCCGTCCTCTCGCCGATCGCGATGCTCGGCCGCTTGCTCCCGCTCGAGCACTTCCTGCTCGGCATGCTGGCGGTCAAGATCCTGCTCGCCTTCGAGGGTTGCTGGTTGCTCGCCCGGGCCCTGGGCGCGGGACGGTTCAGCGCCGTCCTCGGCGCCGGCGGCTTCGCGCTGGGCGGGCCGGTCCTCGCCTGGGCCGTCTTCCCGTTGAGCAGCGTGGTGGCGTGGAGCCCGTGGCTGGTCCTGGCAACCATACGGGTGGTCCGGCGGCCGTCGCGCCGGCACGTGATCGCCGCGGCGCTGGTGCTCGCCGCGCTCCTGCTGTCGGGCCACCCGGAGATCGCCGCTGCGGAATGCCTCGTCGCGGCCGGCCTGGGGATGGCGGCCTGGCGCCGTCGCGCGGGAGCGCTCCTGCCCCTGTCCGCGGCGGCCCTCGCCGCGACGCTCGGCGCCAGCCTCGCCGCCTGCCAGCTGCTGCCGTTCCTCCTCGTGGCTCCGCATTCGTTGCGAGCTTCCCATGGCGCCGGCATGGCGGCGACGACGGCCGCGACCGAGCCGGGCTCGAGCCCGTTCTTTCCGCCCGGCCAGGAGCGCCTCTTCCTCGGCGTCCTCAGTCCCTGGGCCTTCGGCCGGCCCTTCCACGAGACCTTTACCGGGCCCGGGAACTGGCCCAGCGCGGCCGGCAGCTACCTGGGCCTCGTGGCGCTCGCCGGCATGGCGGCGGCTCTCGGCTCGCGGCGGCGGCGGCTGGTCCTCGCCCTCTGCGGCCTCGCCCTCGGCCTGATGCTTCTGGCCGCCCGGTTCCTTCCGTTCTACTGGCTTCTCGGCCACGTGCCCCTCGGCGGCGTCCTGGCGGTCGATCGCTTCCTGCCGGCGGCGGCCTTGCCGCTGGCGCTGCTCGCGGCACTCGGGCTGGACGAGCTGGTGAGGCGAGGGCGCCGCGCCGCCGCGAGCTGGGCGTGGATGCTGGCCGCGGCGTCCGCGAGCCTCTGGGTCCGGCACGACCCGGCGCTCGTCGCGCTGTGGCTCCTCATCGCGCTCGGCGTGCTCGGCCTGGTGCTGGCCCGCCACTCTGACAGGTCTTACACACCTGCCGCCGCGGCGCCCGGCGCGGCTCCGGCCGCCGCTCCGCCCGTCGCTCCGCCCGTCGCTCGCCGCGGCGCTCCCGGCTGGACTCCAGGCTGGCGGCGCGCCTGCGGCTTCGGTCTCCTCGCCCTGGCCTCGCTCCTCGACCTCGGGAGCTGGGGGCGCGACGCCCTGCCGCGCGGCCACCGCGAGCTCTTCTATCCGCGGACCCCGCTGGTGACGGCGATCGCCGGCACCGTCGAGGGCGGGCCCTGGCGCGCGGTCGGGGGCGGCTTCGCGGTCTACCCGTCCCTGCTGCCGATGTATGGCATCGCCGACATCAGGATCGACAACCCGCTGGCGCTTGCCGAGCAGCTGCGCCCCTTGAGCGAGATCTTCGACTTCCGCCCGGAGGGCCGCCGCTACAAGAGCGGCTTCCGCCATCTCGATCACCCGTTCCTCGACTTCCTGAACGTGCGGGCGGTGATCCTTGCCGCGCCGGCTGCCGTCCCCGGGAAGCTCAAGTTGGTAAACGGCGGCGCATCGCTGCAGGTCTTCAGGAACCCGTCGGCCCTGCCGCGCTTCTTCCTCCCGGTGGGGGCGGAGCTGCGCGGGCGCGACGACGCGCTCGCCGGCCTCCAGGAGCTGCGCGACGCGCGGCGGGTCGTGCTCCTGCGCGAGGAGGTTGCCGGCTGG
>DATNKH010000635.1:0-3781 GCA_035603475.1 Thermoanaerobaculia bacterium | reverse complement strand
GGCGTCGCGAGCCGCGGGCGCCGTGCCGGCCGGCACCGCGCCGGCCGCCGCCGGCGGCGCGCGGGGAAGGGCCAGGGAGGCGCCGCTGCGGCTGCCTGACGGATTCACCGCGGTGCGCAGCGAGAGGCAAGGCAAGCAGGTCGTCGTGATCGCGGTCTCCGATCTGTATGACCAGCGCTGGCCTGCCTCGGCGGGAGGTTACTGGGTGCTGCTGTCCGACGAGAAGGGAAGCCGGTGGCGGCACCCGCTCTACACCGGCCTGCGCGCCAACCTGCCCTACACCGTGCGCGCGCGGTCGGCGCTGCCGCTCCTGGCAGGGGACCGCCTGCAGGTGGAGGTCGAGGTCGAGGAGCTCAGCAGCTTCTTCACCAGCGACGGTGAACCCGCCGAGCTGGCGCCGCGGCAACCGCGCGCCGGGATCTACCTCGAGATCCCGGTGGCGGAGCTCGAGCGCGACACCGACGGCGACGGCCTCTCCGACCTCGAGGAGGAGCGCCTGCTCACCGATCCCGAGGATGCGGACACCGACCGTGACGGGATCGGCGACGGCGAGGACCCGATGCCCACCATCGCGGCGGTCGACACGCCTTCACCGGCCGCCGGCGCCGCCGCCGCCCTGCTCGGCTACGTGCTCGCCCATGGGCAGGAACCTCCCGAGCAGCGCCCGCGCGCGCCGCGCGGCGGCTGCTGCGATCCGGCGCCCTCGGCGCCGCTCGGAGGCAGGCCGGTCTTCGTGGCCGGCGAGCGGCCATGGTTCGCCGGCCTGAGCCCGGCCCACCGCCTGATCGTGCTCACCCCCGAGGAGCTCGAGACGTGGCGTCGCAAGGTCACGGCTCCCTTCTTCTTCACCATCGAGCTGTTGGTCCTCGACCGCTCGGGGCGGCGCGCCTGCGCGGTCTGGTCGGGCGCCAACCGCGGCGGCACCGTGGCGCTCGAGCTGAGCGGCGGCGAGTGGCGGGTCGAAGAGCTCGGCTCCTGGATCTCTTGAGAGAGAGGGGGAGGATCGCGCTGCGCGAACCAGGGCGGCTCTCATGGGCGGATCGGCGCCCCTGCCGGGCCGCTCGCGACCCCGGCCACCCTGGCGGCCGCGGCGACCGCGGCCAGGCGGCGGAAGGCTGGCACCGCGGCGAGGCCGCCGAGCAGGAAGGCGGTGAGAGCGATGACGAAGCCGTTGTCGACGCCGGTCTTCCACACCACGCCGAGCGGCGGGTTCCCGAGGATCCCGTACTGGACCGGGATGATCAGGACGTCCCCCACGGTGTGCAGTACGATCGAGGGCAGGATGGAGCGCGTGCAGTAGACCAGGAGCCCGTGCACCGCGCTCACGGCCAGGAAGAACGGCAGGAAAGCGAAAGTCGCGTAGGCATGGCTGACGTGATGATCGAGGAAGAACATCAGGCCGACGATCAGGATGGCGGGCGTCCAGCCATGGCGGCGCTCGATCGGCGACAGCATGTAGCCCCGGTAGCCCGCCTCTTCGAGCACGCCGGCCACGGCGCTGATCGTGAGCAGGGTCGCCGCCACCGTCCACGGCGGCAGGGCCGCGAAGTCGAGCGGCAGCTTGAAGGCGTCGCGCGGGATCTCGCTGAGGCGCGGCGTGAGGAAGGCGAGACCGTTCGTGCTGGCGAAGCCGAGGGCGCCGGCGGCCAGGGCCCAGCGCCAGACCCGCCCTGGCAGCGGGTGGGCGCGGAGGTCGCGGCGGCGCGCCTCGGCGGTGCTGCGCGGCCATCCCCAGCCGCTCAGCCAGCGCCAGCAGAGCCACAGCCAGGCCGCGGTCGTCGGCAGCAGCCACGGGATGCGCGGGGAGAGCTTCAGGTTGGCGATCATCAAGACGGCCGGGACCAGGCCGCCGGCGGTCACGACCAGCTCGCCGACGACGATGGCCCGCACGGCCACGGGGAGCAGCAGCCAGAGACGCAGGAGCCGGGAGGGCCGCGGGCCGGCGGTGGCTGGATGGCGGTCGATCACGGTGACGGGAACTGTTAGTCTTACGCGCGGTCGGGCCGGGAGGTTTCGGAGCTGATGGACGAACCGGAGAGCAAACAGAGATCGAGTCAACGCTCAGCCACGGCGCTCGGCGGCTGCGCCGCGATCGGGCTGCTGGTGACCGGCGTGATGGGGCTCGGAATGATGGGCGTCATGGCCTGGAACAGGAGCGACCCCGCCGCCGGCGCGGTGGCCCTGGTGGCCTCGGCGCTGGCGTTCGGCTTCCTGATCAACGCCATCTACCGCCGCTGATCGCGAGGCCGGGACACTGGATGGCGAAGCGGGTCCCGAGGTGGACGCGGGCGGTGGCGGTGCTGGCGGTGCTGGCGCTGGCGTACCAGGCGTGGCGGTCGCGGTGGCTGTGGGGGCAGCCGGACGCGGACGCCGATTCGCGGATCGTCGCGGTGGCCGGCGATCCGGTGGGCGCCGAGCTCGACCGGTACATGGCGCGGCTTGCGGCCTACGGTTACTCGGGCTCGGTGCTGGTGGCCAGGGGCGGACGTGTGCTGCTGCACCAGGGGTACGGCCTGGCCGACCGCGCGCGGCGGCGTCCTTACACCGCCGAGACCCTGTTCGACGTCGCCTCGATCTCGAAGCAGTTCACCGCGGCGGCGATCCTCGCGCTGGAGATGGCGGGCAAGCTCGCGGTCGAGGACCCGCTCGGCAAGTTCTTCCCCAACGCGCCGGCGGACAAGGCGGCGATCACGCTGCACCAGCTCCTCACCCACACCTCGGGCCTGCGCGACACCTTCGGCGAGGAGTACGAGCCGGTCACCCGCGAGGAGCTGCTGCGGCGGGTCTTCGCCTCGCGGCTGCTGGGTCCCCCGGGGCGCCGGTACCGCTACTCGAACGGCGGCTACAGCGTGCTGGCGGCGGTGGTCGAGGTGGCGTCGGGCCGCACCTACGACGACTACCTGCGCAGGCGGCTGTTCGGGCCCGCGGGGATGCGGCACACCGGCTTCCGGCTGCCGGCGCCGGCGCTCGCGCTGCTGGCGCATGGCTACACCGCCGACGGCGACTGGGGAACGCCGCTCGACCACCCGTGGGCGGCGGACGGTCCCTACTGGGACCTGCGCGGCAACGGCGGCATCCTGACCTCGACCGGCGATCTCTACCGCTGGCACCTGGCGCTGGCGGGCGACGCGGTGCTGGCGCGGCCGCAGCGCGAGAAGTACATCCGGCCCTACGTCTCGGAGGGACGGTGGGCGCATACCGACTACGGCTACGGCTGGTCGGTCGGCAAGAGCCCGACCGGCAAGCTCGAGGTCTCGCACATCGGCGGCAACGGCGCATTCGAGTCCGACTTCCGCCGCTACCTGGGCGACGACGCGGTGATCGTCCTCAGCGGCAACAGCATCGACTACTCGGCGCTGGCGATCGGCGATCATCTCGAGAACCGCCTGTTCGGGTTGCCCGACGCCGACCCGCCGGCGGTGGCGGCGGCGCCGGTCGATCCCGCGGTGCGCGACGCCGCCGGCATCGCGGCGCGCTGCGACGGGACCTTCCTGCTGCCGGCCGCCGCCGGCGCGCCGGGCACGCCGGGGACCGCTGCCGAGCGCCTGCGGGTCGTCGTCGACCCGTCGCCGGGGGCGCCGGCCGGGCGCCTGCTGATCGCGGCCGAGGGCAAGCGGGGGCTCGGGCTGCTGCTCGGGGCGCTCGGCGGCGACGACCGCGAGCTGGTCGCCGGCCGCGACGAGGACGTGGCGGCGGCGCTGGCGGCGGCGCGCGAGGGGCGCCGCGAGCCCTTCGCCAAGCTGATGGGTCTGGAGCCGGAGGCGGCGAACGCCCTGCTGGA
>DATNKH010000634.1:0-2145 GCA_035603475.1 Thermoanaerobaculia bacterium | reverse complement strand
GCCGCCGCGGACGGAGCCGGCGCCGCAGCGGCCATGGCCGCGGGAGCACCGGAGGTGGCGGTCGTCGAGTGCGAAGTCGACGACCTCGCGGGGGAAGGGTTCGGTTACCTGATGGAACGGCTGCTCGCGGCGGGCGCCCTTGACGTCTACTTCACTCCCCTGGTGATGAAGAAGAGCCGGCCCGGCACGCTGGTGAGCATGCTCTGCCGCCGCCCCCAGCTCGAGGAGCTGGCCGGCATCCTGCTGCTGGAATCCGGATCGCTCGGCTGCCGTTATCACCTTGCGGCGCGGTTCGAGGCGGAGCGCGACTCCGTGGACGTCGAGACCCCGTTCGGCACGGTGCGCGTCAAGCGCGGCCGGCTCGGGGGCCGGATGGTCGCCGCGGCGCCAGAGTACGAGGACTGCCGGCGCCTCGCCCTGGCGGCAGGCGTGCCCTGGCGCGAGGTCCATGGCGCCGCCCTGGCGGCCCTGGCGGCGCTGGCGGCGAAGGGTGCGAAGGACGGGATGGGCACGATGGGCGCGATCACGGGGACCACCTCGTAGCCGCGGCCACCGCGGCCACCGCGGGGACCGAGTGACCGCGGCGCCCCCGCCGTCCCCGTAGCCTTGTCCGGCTTCTCCCAAGAGCCGCCGGCGCCTCCCGAGACCAGATCGCCGAAGAGAGACCGATCGACGATGACGAGACCCGACGAGCATGGACACGACAGCGCGGCCGGCGGCCAGTCAGGCGAGGCGGCTGTGGCGCCCGAGCGCCGGCTGCAGCTCGGGATGGCCGGCCGCGGCGCCCTGCGCTGGGTCGCCGTGGACATCACCGACATCGTGCGCGAGGTGCGCGACCGCCTGGACCTGACGCCGGTGGCGGCGGCGGCGCTCGGCCGCGCGGTCGCCGGCGCGTCGATGCTGCTACGCCTTGCCACCAAGACCCCCAGCCGCCTGGTGCTCGACATTCGCGGCGACGGCCCGCTGCGGCAGGTGCTGGTCGAGGTGGACGAGGAGGGCAACATCCGCGGCACGGTCGGCGATCCGCGCGTCGTGGTGCCGGACCTGCCCAACACCAAGCTGGCGGTCGGCAACGCCGTGGGCTCCGGCAACCTCCGGGTGCTGCGCGAGTTCGGCGACGGCGGCAGCTATCACAGCCACGTGCGGCTGGTCACCGGCGAGATCGGCGACGACCTCGCCCACTACCTCGAGCAGAGCGAGCAGAGCCGCTCGGCCGTGCTGGTCGGCGTGCTCGGGCGCAAGACCGGCGTGGCGGCGGCCGGCGGCGTGATCGTCGAGGTCCTGCCGGGAGCCCCCGAGGAGGTGGTGGCGCGCCTCGAGAGCAACCTGGCGAGGATGCCCGGCGTCAGCTGGCTGCTCGAGGAAGGCGGCGTCGACCGCGTCCTCGACGCGGCGCTGTCCGGCCTCGACCGCGAGCTCAAGGAAACCGGGCCGCTGCGCTATCGCTGCCGTTGCAGCCGCGAGCGCCTGCAACGCCACCTGGTGCTGCTCTCGGCCGAAGACCGCGACTACCTGGCGGAGGAAGACGGCGCCATCGAGGCCGACTGCGTCTTCTGCGGCAATCACTACCGGTTCACTTCCAGAGAGCTGGCAGCGCTGGCAGGCGAAGCCGAGTCGACGGGGTTGCCGCTGTTCTAGTGATTGCCTCCCTGAGGCAAGGGCAATCTAGCCAGGACACTACCGGGCAGGGACGGAGCCTGGCATCTCCGCGCCGGGCGAGCAGACCGGCGGCACCGCGGCGATGTGGATGGCGCGCACGATTGCCGCCCCGGGCGGCGGCATGAACAGCCAGAGCTTGAGGCCCGACATCGGCCGCGGCGGCTCGGGATGCAGGCGCAGCACCACCTCGGCGTCGGAGCGTGGCCAGAGCAGGAAGGTCACCGCGTCGACGGAGTTGAAGTGCGCCGCTCCCGACGGCCGCCAGAACAGGCGCCCCGGCGTGGGGCGCAGAGGGCGGCCGGCGCACAGCTCCAGGCGCAGCTGAAGGTCTTCGCTCGGGCCTGGCAGGGGGATGTCCGGGCTGACCGGATCGCGGCGCGGCCGCGGTGGGAACGGCAGGATCCATCGGACCAGCGTGCGGGGAGGCGCGGCGAGCAGCGCCAGCTCGCAGGGCGTCCAGTCGACCGGCCGGCCCGCATCGTCGAT
>DATNKH010000633.1:0-2068 GCA_035603475.1 Thermoanaerobaculia bacterium | reverse complement strand
CACCCCGAGCACCA
The DNA here is from genome assembly GCA_035603475.1 of Thermoanaerobaculia bacterium. GTDB lineage: Bacteria > Acidobacteriota > Thermoanaerobaculia > Multivoradales > UBA5704 > JASLEW01. Next base: position 2,054 of record DATNKH010000633.1, on the reverse strand, counting down.
GCAGCGGGAAGGCGATGCCGCCGGCGGCAAGCGTCCAGAGCAGCGCGCGCAGCCGCCAGCGCGCCAGGCGCAGCCAGGCCCGCATCGCTCAGTCCCCCGCGCCCGGCTCTGGCCGTTCTGGCCGGGCCGGCCGGCCCGGCCGGGCGATCTCCACCCGTGCGCCGGCCGAGTTGCCGTGCACCGTGCCGTCGTACATCGCCTCCGCCCGCGCCGCCGGCTGCTGGAAGCTGCCCTCGGTGGTCGCGCGGGTGCGGAAGTAGAAGTCGTAGGTGCCTTTCGGCAGGGTGTCGTAGTAGAAGGTCACCTCGTCGTCGAGGAAGGCGGCATAGGTGGGCCGCAGCGACAGGGTTCCTCGCGGCTTGGCCTCGGGCGGGGCCGTCGCCAGGCTCGGGTTGAGCGGCTCCATGCCGGCGGCGAGAGGCACGGCGACCGCCACGAAATGCCGATCCTTCGGGTTGACCACCTGCACGTGCTCCTCGACGACGTCGCCGGCGGTGAAGTGGACGATGGTGCCGGGCGCCGCCAGCGGCAGCCGCTCGGGCGGCAGGTTCTCGCCGCGCACCGCCAGCAGCTCGCGGCTGACCACGAAGCCCGCGGCGGCAGGCGCCACTTGGGCGCCGTCGGCGGCCGGCAGGTAGCTGGTGTCGACGCGCACCACGACCGGCCGCGCGGACGTCCCGGAGGTCGCGGATGTCGCGGCCGTCGCGGGTACCGCCGGCGCGGCTATCCCCGTGGCCGCCGCCAGCGTGACCGCGCCCGCCGCTGCCGCGTCCTCCCCGGTGGAGATCGCCGTGGCGACCGGCGCCTTGGGGCCGATCTCGAGGGTCTGGCGGCTCTTGCCGAAGCGCACCTCGACGGTGCGCGGCAGGCTGCCCGCGAAGGGCGGCCGGAGGAGCTCGGAGAGCGCCAGGAGCGCCGCGGCGTTGGCGTTGGTCGAGCCCCAGCCGTCGCCGTCGCCGAGGGTCGTCAGAGCCTCGACCAGGGTCGCCAGCCGCGGGTCGGCGCCGTCATGGCGCGCCAGGGCGCGGGTCATCTCGGCCACGGTGCGCGTCTCGCTGGAGAGGATCAGGCCGCCGGCCGGCGAGTGGGCGGGCCCCTCCTGCAGGCCGCCGTAGATCTGGCGCCCGCCGTGGAGCCGCAGCACCAGGCCGCCCCACAGCCGCCGCACCAGCGTGTCGGTGGCCGGCACCGCCTCGGGCCCGCCGCTCTTGGCGAATGCTTGGAGGACCTCGGACACGCCCTCGAGGTCGAGGAACTGCGCCTTGCGCGCCAGCTCCGCGGCGTAGGCGGGCTGCGGCTTGCCGGCCGCGGTGAGGGCGGCGAGCGCCCAGCTGCGCTCGGCGAAGGACTCGCCGTCGATGAAGCGGCCGTAGTCGGTGCGCAGCGACTGCTCGAGCGAGCGGCTGAGGGTGTTCCAGAGCTTCTCGTCGACCGCGTATCCCGCCGCCTTGGCCTCGACCAGGAAGTCGAGCGACCAGGCGGTCAGCGAGACGTAGCCGGTGCCGCCTGGCCAGTAGGCCACCAGCCCTTCGGTGCCCACCGCGCGGCCCAGCCAGTCGAGGGTGTCGGCGACGTCCCGGCGCAGCCGCTCGTCGTCGCCGGACTCCTTCAGCAGATCGCGCAGGCGGGTCAGCGCCAGCTCGGCGCGCGCCCGCGACAGCCGCTGCTCGGTGCATCCGTAGGGGTAGGCGAGCAGGAAGTCGAGCCCCGCCGCCATGCGCACCAGGGCGGGCTGGTCGGAGATCAGGACCGACCGCCGCACGCTGCCGGGCCGGGCGGGCTCGGGCAGGGCGGGAAGCTCCAGGGTGGCGCCCATGCCGCCGGCACTGCCGGTGCTGCCGGTGGCGCTGGCGCCGCCCGAGCCGCTCGCGCCGCCCGTGCCGCTGGCGCCGCCCGCGCCGTTCACCGACAGTTCCTTGAGCAGGCGGATGCTGATGCGCCGGCGGTCGTCGCGCACCGGCAGCTTCACCTCCGCGCCGTCGGTGGCATGGTCGGCGGCGCGCTCGACGGCGAAGCGGAAGGTGACGTCGGCGAGCTCGGGCTTGCCGTCCGGC
>DATNKH010000632.1:0-7061 GCA_035603475.1 Thermoanaerobaculia bacterium | reverse complement strand
AGGGGTCGCCCTTCTCCGCCGCGCCGCCCCATTGACTTGGACCCCTCGCCCATACGGGCTCAGAGGGGGGGGAGAGCCGCCACCCACGGCCCGGGTCGGAGGGAGATTCCCCGGAGGCCCCGTCTGGACAACGTCGAGATCGCCAGGGTCCTTGCAGAGGTGGCCGACGTCCTGGAGATCCAGGGCGCCGACTCCTTCCGCATCCGGGCGTACCGTAACGCCGTGCGCACGATCGAGGAGCAGATCCGGCCGCTGGAGCGGATGGTGGCCGAGGGTGCTCCGCTGACCGACCTGCCGGGGATCGGCAAGGAGATGGCCGGGCACATCCGCGAGCTCACGACCACCGGCACCCTGGCCCTCCGCGATCGCCTGATCGCCGAGATCCCGCGCTCACTGATCGAGCTGATGCGGCTGCCGGGAGTCGGCCCGCGGAAGGCCCGCCGCCTCTGGGACGAGCTGCGCGTCGGCAGCGTCGACGAGCTCGAGGCTGCCGCCCGCGAGGGGCGGGTGGCAGCCCTCTCCGGCTTCGGCGACAAGACCCAGGCCAAGATCCTCGCCGGCATCGAGGAGCACCGCCAGCACACCCGCCGCGTCCTGCTGGCCGACTCCGAGCGCTACGTCGAGCCGCTGGTCGGCTACCTCTCGCAGTGCCCGCAGCTCGAACGGCTGGAAGTGGCGGGCAGCTATCGCCGGCGCGTCGAGACGGTGGGCGACATCGACCTGCTGGCGACGACCCGCGAGCCGGCGCCGGTGATGGCGCACCTGCTGGCCTACCCGCAGATCGCCCAGGTGGCGATGGCCGGCGACACCCGCTCGTCGATCGTCCTCGGCAACGGCCTGCAGGTCGACCTGCGGGTGGTGCCGCCCGACTGCTACGGCGCGGCGCTGGTCTACTTCACCGGCTCGAAGGAGCACAACGTCAAGCTGCGCCGGCGGGGGGTCGAGCGCGGCCTGCGGATCTCCGAGTACGGCGTCTTCCGGCTCCCACCGGGCGGCGGCCCAGCCGCACCGTCCGCCGCCAGCACCGACACGAGCGGCGCTCCGGCCACCGCCGCCGGCCCGGGCGAGGGCGTCTGGATCGCCGGCCGCGAGGAGGCCGACGTCTACGCGGCCGTCGGCCTGGCCTGGATCCCGCCCGAGCTGCGCGAGGACCGCGGCGAGATCGAGGCCGCCGCCGCGGGTCGGCTGCCGCGCCTGATCGAGGTGGCCGACCTGCGCGGCGACCTGCAGATGCACTCGACCTGGTCGGACGGCCGTGACACGCTCGAGGAGATGGTCGCCGGCTGCGCCGCCCACGGCTACGAATACATGGCGATCACCGACCACAGCAAGGCGCTGGCGATGGTCAACGGCCTCGACGCCAGGCGCCTCCGGTTGCAGTGGCTCGAGATCGACGCCGTCCGCGCCCGCCACCCGGAGATCCAACTGCTGCGCGCGATGGAGGTCGACATCCTGGCCGACGGCAGCCTGGACCTCGAGGACGAGATGCTCGCCGGCCTCGACCTGGTCGTGGTGTCGATCCATTCCCATTTCGACCTGCCCGCCGCGCAGCAGACCGCGCGCGTGCTGCGCGCCCTCGAGCATCCCGAGGTCGACGTCCTGGCCCATCCCACCGGGCGCCTGATCAACCGCCGCAAGCCCATCGCCCTCGACATGGAGACCGTGCTGGCCCGCGCCGCCGAGCTCGGCGTCGCCGTCGAGCTCAACGCCTCGCCGCACCGCCTCGACCTCCGGGACAGCCACCTGGTGCTGGCGCGCGAGCTCGGCTGCCGCATCGTCATCAGCACCGACTCGCACCGCGTCGCCGAGCTGGGGACGATGCGCTACGGCGTCGAGCAGGCGCGGCGGGCCGGCCTCGAGCCGCACCACGTCCTGAACACCCTCGGCTACCGCGAGTTCACGAGGGCCATCACGCGCGCCCCGCGTAGGTAAGGGGTCGTTGGGTCCGTGCCCTCACCCTCCTTCCCTCGAGAGGCGAGGCGAGGCACGAGGCCCCCCCTCCCCCTTCCCTCCCTCTGGGCTCGTATGGGCGAGGGGTCATATCCTCCTCCGCCGCCCCGTAGACTTGGACCCCTCGCCCATACGAGCCCAGAGGGAGGGAAGGGGGAGGGGGGGCCTCGTGCCTCGCCTCGCCTCCCTTGCAAGAGAGGGAAGGGAGGGTGAGGGCACTGACCCCACGACCGTGTAACCGGAGCCCTACCCGGCCCGTCTGACGGTGTGTGGGCAAGCACGGGCGTCTCGGACCCCTCGAATCGGAGGCACGAGCGCCTGAAACGCAAAGTCGATGCAACTCCGGATTGGCCTGGAGCGTATATAGACATAAGGAGACCGCATGAGAGCACCGAAAGACAAGTCCCTGACCACCCTTGGCCTGCTGGCGCTGGCCGCGACCCTGGTCCTGCTCGCCGTACCGGCGCTGACCCTGGCGGAGAACGCCGCGCAGGCCGGGCAAGCCGCCGCCGGGACCGCCGGGTCACACGAGGCGATGTTCGAGATGCACCTGCAGAAGATGGCGCAGAAGCTGAACCTCACGGAGGAGCAGCAGGCCTCCGCGAAGCAGCTGTTCCAGGACCTGAAGGCCAAGGTCGCGCCACTTCACCAGGCGCAGCAGGCGCTGCACACCCAGCTGAAGTCCGCGCTCGCCGTCCCGAACCCCGACGCCGCCACCGTGGGCCAGGTGGTCATCCAGATGCACCAGAACCGCGCGCAGCTGAAGCCGGTGATGCAGGCCTTCCACCAGCAGCTCGAGGCGTTGCTCACCCCGGACCAGCTCGCGAAGTTCAAGCAGATGCAGGCTTCTCATCCCGCCTTCGGGCACCACCGGGGCGTTGTCACAGACCCGTCCCAGTAGCGCTCCCGCCCCGTCTCCGCAGTCGCATCCCCCCCTCCCCTCCCGCGGCCGCAAGTCGGGGAGAGGAGGGGGCCCCCGCCTCACTCCTCAGCGCGGCTTGTACAGCGCCGCGTCGAGCACGGACCAGATGTGGACGACCCAGCCGAGCAGGAAGAACCAGAGCGCTCCGGCGAGGAGGAACTGGATGATGGCCATCGCCAGCCTGCCTTGCAGGAGCTGGCCGAGGCCCGGGATGAAGAAGCTGGCAAGAGCTGCGATGACGTTGCCCGTCGAACCCTGTCCGGCCATCTCCCCTCCTCCGCGGCCCGCCGGCCGCAGCCTGCCGCCGTCGGCCGCTTGACGCCGCCGCCGGTGACCGAGTCCGCGCTCGACTCTAGCAAAACTTGCACCGGCCGCCGGCGGGGCCGTGGGCCAGCCTCGAGCCACCACAGCTGGCGGCGCCCCGTGCCGGGCGTCCTCGGGCATGCTCGGCGTCCTCGGGCGTCCTCGGTGCCGGCGGTGTGCTCAGCCGGCGCTCGCCGGAGGTCCCGGAGCGCCGGCAACCGCCGCGGCGGGGAGCTCCGCGGTCGGCTGGAAGCGCGGCGGCAGCCGGTGCCGCGTGGCCTGCTCGAAGGCATAGGCCAGGCGGATCAGCGTCGGCTCGCTCCAGGCGGCGCCGATGAACGAGAGCCCGACCGGCAGCCCGAAGACCTGCCCCGCCGGCACCGTGATGCTGGGGTACCCGGCCACCGCCGCCGGGGTCGAGCTGCCGCCCGAGGGCGCGTCGCCGTTGACCAGGTCGATCAGCCAGGGCGTGCCGCCGGTCGGGGCGACGATGGCGTCGAGGCGATGCCGCGCGAGCGTTGCATCGATGCCGCGGCGGCGCGCCAGCAGGCGGCAGCGGGCCAGCGCCTTGCGGTAGGCGGGATCGGCCAGCGTGCCCTTGGCCTGCGCCCGTTCCAGCAGCTCCTGGCCGAAGAACGGCATCTCGGCCGTGCGGTGGCGCTCGTTGAAGGCGATCAGCTCGGCCAGGCTGCGGACCGGCGCCCCCGCGAGGCGTTGGCCGTCGCCGTCGCCGGCTGCCGCGGCTCCCGTCAGGCCCGGGGCGCTCGGAGCCTTCGCGGCGCCGGTGGCGCCGGCGGCACCGGCAGCCCCGGCGGACAACTCGGCGAGGTAGGCGTCGAGGTCGGCCTTGAACTCGTAGAGCAGCACCTCGAGCTCCGGGTGCTCGAGCTGGCCGGCGGTCATGATGTCGGCGGGATCGACGATCACCGCTCCCTGGCGGCGCATCTCGGCGATGGCCTCCTCGATCAGCGGGGTACCGGCGCTCGGCTCGAAGAGGTGCGCGCGAGCGACACCGAGACGCGCGCCCTTCAGCCCATCGGCGCGCAGGAAGGGGGTGTAGTCGTCCAGGCCGTGGCCGCGCGCGGCCGCGGTCGCCGGATCGCCGGGGTCGGCGCGGCCGCCGCCGGCCATCGCGCCGAGCAGGACCGCGGCGTCGGCGACGGTGCGCGCCAGCGGTCCCGCGGTGTCCTGGCTGTGCGCGATCGGCACGATCCCCGAGCGGCTGAGCAGGCCGACGGTCGGCTTGATGCCGACCAGCGCGCAGTGGCCGGCCGGCGAGACGATCGAGCCGTCGGTCTCGGTGCCGACCGCCGCGGCGCAGAGGTTCGCAGCCGCGGCCACCGCCGAGCCGGAGCTCGAGCCCGAGGGCGAACGGTCGAGCGCATAGGGATTACAGCACTGCCCGCCGCGGGCGCTCCAGCCGCTGGACGAGCGGGTCGAGCGGAAGTTGGCCCACTCCGACATGTTGGTCTTGCCGAGCAGCACCGCTCCCGCCTCGCGCAGCCGCCGCACCACCCAGGCGTCGCGCGCCGGCACCGAGCCGGCCAGCGCCAGGGAGCCGGCCGTGGTGGTCATGAGGTCATGGGTGGCGATGTTGTCCTTGAGCAGAATGGGGATGCCATGCAGCGGTCCGCGCGCGCCCTTCGCCCGCCGCTCGGCGTCGACGGCGTCGGCGACGGCCAACGCCTCGGGGTTGATCTCGAGCAGCGCCCGCAGCTCGGGACCGCGCCGGTCGAGCGCCGCGATGCGCGCCAGGTAGGCCTCCACCAGTCCCCGCGACGTCCGCCGCCCGGCCACGAGAGACGCCTGCAGCTCGGCGATGGTGGCCTCCGCCAGCTCGAACTCCTCCGCGGCTGCCGCGGGTGCCGGCATCGGGGGCTGCGGCGCCGGCGCGGCAGCGCCGCCCTCCAAGCCGCCGCCGAAGAGCGGCGCCGGCACCGCCAGCGCGGCACCGCCCAGCAAAGTGCCGCCCAGGAACGCTCGGCGGCTCGTCCTGATGGCGACTTCCGACTCTTCGTCCACGGCGGCCCTCCGCGCAGCGGCGCGTTCACAGCTGGCGCAGCCGCATCTTGACCTGGGTGCCACTCCGCTCGGCGAGCAGAGTCTAACGCGTCGAGCTTGCACCGCAATCACGTCCGGGTCAGCAGGTCGGCAGTCTGGGCTACACTACTCGCCGGCCTCGCCGGCCGTCGCCGTGCACCCGCCATGACCACGGTCCCTGCCCAGCCCTTCGCCGGCCCGCTCCTGTCCCACCGCGTGCATCGGACGCCAGCCGGGCGGCGCTCTTCCGGGGCCCGCACCGCCACCGCCGCCATGACGGTGGCCGCCGCCCGGACACTGGCCGCCGTGGCCGCCACTGCCCTGACGCTGGCGGGGGCCGCCGCGCTGGCGCCGGCGGCGGCCGGGGCGCAGGACCTCGCGGCGTTCGCGGCCCACACCACGGTCCACGTGGTGGCCAACGGCTGGACCTTCATCCTGGTCGAGCGGCCGGTCGCGCCGGTGTTCTCGTTCTGCACCATCGCCGACGTCGGCTCGGCGCAAGAGGTGCCGGGGATCACCGGGCTGGCGCACATGTTCGAGCACATGGCGTTCAAGGGCACCGACAGGATCGGCACCCGCGACCCCGTGGGCGAGAAGCGGGCCATGGACGCCCTCGAGGCCGCCTACCAGGCCTACCAGCGCGAGCGCCTGGCGCCGCATGCCGACCCCGGGAAGGTGGCCGCGCTGTTCGCCCACTGGAAGCACCTCGAGGCCGAGGCCGACCGCTTCGTGGTCAAGAACGAGCTCGACGAGATCCTGTCGCGGGCCGGCGCGGTCGGCGTCAATGCGACGACCGGCGCCGACGAGACCCAGTACTTCTACTCGCTGCCGGCCAACGCGATCGAGCTCTTCGTGGACCTCGAGTCGGAGAGGTTCTGGCACCCGGTCTTCCGCGAGTTCTACGAGGAACGCGACGTCGTGCAGGAGGAGCGCCGCATGCGCGTCGACGGCGAGCCGCTCGGCAGGCTCTCCGAGCTGCTGGTCGAGACCGCCTTCGCCGCCCACACCTATCACCAGCCGACGATCGGCTACATGAGCGACCTCGAAGCCATCACGCGCACCGACGCCGAGGCCTTCTTCCGCGAGCACTACGTGCCGGCCGGCATGGTCACCGCCATCGTCGGCGACATCCACCCGGCGACGCTCGTCCCGTTGCTCGATGCGCGCTTCGGCCGCATCCCGGCGCGGCCGCCGGCGCCGCCGCTGCCCACCGTCGAGCCGCCGCAGACCGCCGCCAAGAGCGTCACTCTCGTGGACCCGGCGCAGCCGCAGCTGCTCATCTCCTATCACCGCCCCGCCGTCACCGATCGCGACGACCCGGTCTTCGAGGCCATCGACGACGTCCTCACCGGCGGCCGCTCGTCGCGCCTCTACCGCACCCTGGTGCGGGACCAGAAGCTGGCGGTCGAGGTGGAGTCGTTCTCCGGCATGCCGGGCGAGAAGTATCCGAACCTCTGGACGGTCGCGGCTGCCCCGGCGATCGGCGTCGCCGCCGACCAGGTGCTGGCGGCGATCGACCGCGAGCTCGAGCGGCTGGGGCGCCAGGACGTCTCCGACGCCGAGCTGGCCAAGTTCAGGGCGCGGGCGCGCGCCGCGCTGGTGCGCACGCTGGGCAGCAACCAGGGGCTGGCCACCGCCCTCGCGCACTACCAGACCCTCTACGGCGACTGGCGCGAGCTGTTCCGCGAGCTCGACCGTTTCGACCGCGTCACCAAGGCCGATATCCGCCGCGTCGCGAACGCCACGCTGACGCCGGCCAATCGCACCGTGGCGACCCTGGTCACCGAAGCCGCGACCGCACCCGCACCGCCCCGGCCGCCCGCCGCTCCGCGCGGCGATGCGCCGC
>DATNKH010000631.1:0-3196 GCA_035603475.1 Thermoanaerobaculia bacterium | reverse complement strand
CCGCACCTGCCGTTGACCGCCAACGGCAAGCTGGACCGCAAGGCGCTGCCGGCTCCGGACGCGGCGCCGGGCGCGAACGAGTACGTGCCGCCGCGCACCCCTGCGGAGCGGGAGCTGGCCGCGATCTGGGCGGCGGTGCTGCGCGTCGAGCGAGTGGGAGTGGATGAGAACTTCTTCGAGCTGGGGGGCGACTCGATACTCACCTTGCAGGTGGTGTCGAAAGCGAGTCGCGCCGGTCTGCGGGTGGCGCCGCGCCAGCTGTTCGATCATCCGACGGTGGCGCGGCTGGCGGCGGCGCTCGACGGCGGCGCCGGGACGGTGGCCGCCGAGCAGGGTCCGGTCACGGGTCCGCTCGGACCGACGCCGGCCGCCGCGTGGTTCTTCGCCCAGGAGCTGGAGGAGCCCTGGCACTTCAACCAGTCGCTGCTCCTCGAGACGCGCGAGCCGCTCGCGCCCAGGCTGCTCGCCGGGGCCGTCCGCGAGCTGCTGGTCCACCACGACGCGCTGCGGCTGCGGGCGGAGCCTGCGGACGGCCCGGACGGCGACCCCGGCCGGTGGCGCCTGCGCATCGCGGAGCCCGCGGAGGAATCGGCTGGAGGCGGTCCGCCGGTGGCGAGGGTGGACCTCGCCAGGTTGCCGCCGGCTGCCCAGCCGGCCGCGCTCGCGGCGGCGGTGGCGGCGGTGCAAGCGAGCTTCGATCTCGCGACGGGGCCGCTGCTGCGTGCCGTCGCTTTCCCGCTGGGGGCCGGCCGCCCGGGCCGGCTGCAGCTGGCGATCCACCACCTGGCAGTCGATGGAGTGTCTTGGCGGGTGCTGCTCGAGGACCTCGAGTCGGCCTACGCGCAGCTGGCCGCGGGGGATGCCGTCAGCCTGCCGGCCAAGACGACGTCGTTGCGCCGCTGGAGCGAGTTGCAGACGGAGTGGGCCGGATCGCCGCGCCTGGCCGAGGAGCTGGCCTTCTGGCAGGCGCCGGAACGCCAGGTGGCGGCGCCGCTGCCCGTCGATCTGCCGCCTCCGGCCGCCGAGCCGGGGACCATGCGTCCCGGCCGTCCACGCTGGGCAGGCCTCGTCGCCAGCGAAGCCAGCGCGCGCGGGGCGCTCTCGGCCGTCGAGACCCGGCAGCTGTTGCAGGACGCGGGACGGGCCTACCGGACGCGCACCGAGGAGCTGCTGCTGGCCGCGCTGGCGCGCGCCTTCGCCGCCTGGACGGGAGAGCCGCGCCTGCTTCTCGACCTCGAGGGGCACGGCCGCGAGGTGCCCGCCGGGGTCGGCGGCGAGGACGCGGCGGACCTGTCCCGGACAGTCGGCTGGTTGACGGCGATCTATCCGGTGCTGCTCGACCTGCGCGGGCCGGGCGAAGGGTTGGGGGAGACGATCCTCGCGGTCAAGGAGCAGCTGCGCGCGGTACCCGGCCGGGGCTTGGGCTACGGCCTGCTGCGCTACCTCGCGCCGCTTCGGGAGGTGCGGGAGAGCCTGGCGGCGCAGCCGGCGCCGCAGATCGTGTTCAACTACCTGGGCCAGCTGGACGGGGCGACGGCGGGAACGCGCTTCGCGGCGGCGCCGGAAGGGTCGGGCCCGGCTCGCGGCGCGCGGCAGCGGCGCCGCTACGCCCTGGAGGTGCAGGCGGCGGTCTCCGGGGAGCGGCTGTGGGTGAGCTTCACCTACAGCACCGCCCTGCACCGGGCGGCAACCGTCGAGCGCCTGGCCGCCGGCTTCGTCGACGAGCTGCGCCGGCTGCTGGCGCATTGCGGCCTGCCGGACTCCTGGGGCGTCTCGCCATCCGACTTCCCGCTCACGGCGCTCGACCAGGCGGCCCTGGCGCACCTGGTCGCGGGCGGCCCGCGGATCGAGGACCTCTATCCGCTCTCCCCGACGCAGCAGCTCCTGCTGTTCCGCCAGCTGCAGGCGCCGCGCTCCGGGACGGGCGTGCGGCAGGTGCTCTGCACCCTGGACGGGGAGCTCGATCCGGCGCTGTTCGCCGCCGCGTGGCAGCGCCTGCTGGCGCGGCACCCGATCCTGCGCTCGGCGTTCCTCTGGCAGGGCCTGGAGCGTCCGCTGCAGGGGGTCGCGCAGCAGGTGGAGCTGCCGCTGGCGACCGGGGACTGGGCGGCGCTCGGGGAGGAGGACAGGGAGCGGGAGCTGGCAGATCTCTCCGCCTGGAACCAGCTGCGCGGAGTGGACCTCGAACGGGCGCCGCTGCTGCGGGTGGAGCTGCGGCGTCTCGGCGGGAACCGGCACGCGCTGCTCTTCAGTCACCACCTGCTGCTGCTCGACCGTGGGTCGGCGGCGCTGGCGATCGACGAGCTGCTGGGCCTCTACGAGCGCCTGCGGCAGGGCGAGGCGGGAGAGCCGGCGCGGCCGCGGCCTTTCCGCGACTACGTCGAGTGGCTGGCGCGGCACCCCCAGGGGGAGTCGCAGGCCTACTGGCGCACGACGCTGGCGGGATTCACGGCGCCGACGCCGCTGGGCAGCGACCGCCTCACGGCGGGCAGTGCGAGGGATGCGGTCAGTGCGGGTGATGCGGGCATTGCGGTCGGTGCGGTCGGTGCGGGCGATGCCGGCAGCGCTGCGAGCGGTCCGGGAGGAGAGCGCCGCCGCCTCCTCTCCGCGCAGGGCTCCGCAGCGCTGCGGACCGCGGCGCGGCAAGCGCGGGTGACGCTCGCCGCGATGGTCGAGGCGGCCTGGGCACTGCTGCTGTCGCGCGGCAGCGGCAAGGAGGACGTGGTCTTCGGCGAGGTGTCGGCGGGCCGGCCGGCAGAGCTGAGCGGAGCCGAATCGATGGTCGGGCCGTTCGGCGCCACACTGCCGGTGCGGGTGCTCGCGGCGCCGGCGGCAGCGGTGGGTCCCTGGCTCGGGCAGCTGCAGGAGCGCCGGCTCGAGCGTCTCCGGCACCAGCACAGCGCGCCGTGGCGGGTGCGGGCCTGGAGCGATCTGCCGGCCGCGGCCGCGGTGGGCGGCGGGAGCGGGTTGTTCGGCAGCGTCGTCGAATGCGTCAGCCAGCCGATGGCCGAAGCGCTCGAGCGGCGGCGCGCCGGCAGTTTGACGGTCGAGGGCTTGCGCTTCGTCGAGCGCAGCGCCCACGCCCTCACGCTGGTCGTGACGCCGGCCCGGCAGCTGGAGCTCAGGCTGCTGTTCGACGGCCGCTTCGACGACGCCGGCGTCGATCGGCGGCTGGGCCACCTCGAATCGCTACTGC
>DATNKH010000630.1:0-4007 GCA_035603475.1 Thermoanaerobaculia bacterium | reverse complement strand
CGAGCTGTTCGAGGCGCGCAGCCCGAAGGAGCCGGCGATCATCACCGAGATCGACGGCATGGTGCACCTGGGCGAGGTCCACAAGGGGATGCGCAAGGTGCAGGTCGAGAGCGACTCCAACGAGGTGCGCGAGTACCTGGTGCCGCGCTCGATTCACATCAACGTGCAGGAGGGCGAGCGGGTGCGGGCCGGCGAGCCGTTGATCGACGGCGCGATCAACCCGCACGACATCCTGCAGGTGCTCGGCGAGAAGGAGCTGCAGCGCTACATGACCGACAAGATCCAGGAGGTCTACCGATCGCAGAGCGTGGCGATCAACGACAAGCACATCGAGGTGATCGTGCGCCAGATGATGCGCTCGGTGAAGATCGAGGAGGTCGGCGACACCGAGTTCCTGATCGACGAGCAGGTCGACCGCTGGAAGTTCCAGGAGGAGAACGAGCGAGTGATCGCCGCCGGCGGCACGCCGGCGATCGGCCGGCCGCTGCTGCTCGGCATCACCAAGGCGAGCCTCTCGACCGACAGCTTCATCTCGGCGGCGAGCTTCCAGGAGACCACCCGCGTGCTCACCGAGGCCGCCATCAGCGGCAAGGTGGACGTGCTGCGCGGCCTGAAGGAGAACGTCATCGTCGGCCGGGTGATCCCCGCCGGCACCGGCATGGACTACTACCACGACTTCCACATGGCGGAAGACTTCGTGGAGACCCAGCCGGAGTCGGAGGAAGAGCTGTTCTTCGAGTTCGGCGAGGAAGAGATCCGCAGCCTGCCGCAGGAGGTGCTGGACAGCGACTAGCAAGAAGTGCCGCGACTGGCGACAGGCGGAGCCGCGGCCGACTAGCGCCAGGACTCGGCTCCCGGCCGAGGCTGCTGGAAAGTGGGAGGGCGGTCCCTGAGGGGGCCGCCCTTTTGTTTGGCGTTCCACGCGGTGTGGCCACTTCCATGGTAGCATGGTGGCCACGAGGGAGGCGCGCGATGGGACAGGTCGGGATCAAGGTCTTGAAGGATCACCTCAGCGAATATCTGCGGCGAGCACAAGAGGGCGAGAGGATCGTGGTCACCGACCGCGGTGCGCCGGTGGCGATGCTCGCTCCGATCGAGGAGGGAGCCGAGGTGCGCTGGGCCTGGGAGCTGGTTCGCAGTGGCGGGGCGACCTGGGGCGGCGGCAAGCCCAAAGGCTCGGCCCACCCTCCGAAACTCCGCGGCGGCAAGATGGCGTCCGAGATCGTCCTGGAGGACCGGCGCTGATCGTCTACCTGGATAGCAGCAGCCTGGTCAAGCTCTACATCGACGAGGAAGGCAGCTCCGAGGTGAGGGAGATGGTTGCCGGAGCATCCCTGGTCGCCACCTCGGTGCTTGCCTACCCGGAGGCGCGGAGCGCGCTGGCGCGCCTGCGACGGGAGGGCGGATTGACGGAGATCGAGCAGGCGCAAGCCAAGGGCGATCTCGACCGGGATTGGGGTGGCTTCCTGGCTCTGCCGGTGGACGCGGTATGGCGGCATGCCGGTGATCTCGCGGAGCGCCATGGCCTGCGCGGCGCCGACAGCGTTCATCTCGCGGCGTACCTGTCGTTGCTCGGCCTGCCGCATGAGGCGCCCGTGCGGTTCTCCTCCTTCGACGAGCGCCTGAACCTGGCGGCGCACCGGGAGGCGGGGGACGGGTGAGTGATCATACTCAGGCGCATCGTGCAGGAGGCTCTGAAATGAAGGACTCCGACTTCCAGCTTCTTGTTACCAGCGTAAGACAGGCTGGCGAGATCAAGCGGGGCAAGATGAAGCCGGCGGCCAAGATCGAGGTCGAGGTCCGGCCTGAGGATGTCAAGGCAATCAGATCGAAGCCCTGCGGGAGCTAGCCGCCTCGGAGATCGTGCGCCAGGCGCTACGCCGTTGCCCCAGATGGAGGACTCCAAACTCACTATGGCCTGGGCGAGCCCGCTTATCCGGGAGCACAGGCCGGAGGACTTCGAGCGGCTGTTCCAGATCGATCAGGCGGCCTTCGTGCCGGCGCTGGCGTACTCGCGGGCGGAGCTGCAATACTACCTGCTGGCGCGGCGCTCCAAGACGCTGGTGGCGGAGGTGGAGGGGGAGGTGGTGGGGTTCGTCAATGCCCGCTGCGCGCAGCGGGGATGGGGGATGGTGACGACCCTCGACGTGGCGCCCGGATGGCAGCGCCGGGGGGTCGGCGGCAAGCTGATGGCGGCGATCGAGGAGTGGTTCCTCGAGCAGGGCGTGCGCGTGGTGGCCCTCGAGACGCCGGCCGACGAGGGTGGTGCGCGGCAGTTCTACGAGAAGCACGGCTACCAACTGGGCGGCCGCGTGCGGGGCTACTACCACGGCCGGCTCGACGCGTTCTCGATGGTCAAGCGGCTCGAAGTGAAGAGCCTGGAATGAGCGGCGGCCCCGGACTCCACTGCTTCTCTCATTTGCTGATTACGATGAAACATCTGATGAAACACTATCTAAAATGAAAGTATTTATTTCATATAGCCACGATTCCAGCGCGCATAAAGCCTGGGTCGCTCGCTTAGTTCACGAGCTTGAGGTTAGAGATATCAGAACGATTTTTGATCAGCTGGATCTTCGACTAGGCGCTGACATATCTATGTTTGTAGAGCAGGGAATCAAGGGAGCTGATCGCGTCTTACTCGTCTGCACGCCCTCTTATGCCTTAAAGGCCAACAGACAACAGGGTGGTGTCGGCTACGAGCGATTAATTGTCACCAGCGAGCTGGTGCAGCATCTTGATACACACAAATTTGTGTGCCTGCTGCGTAGCGGTGATTTGAAGAGATCGATCCCAAGTTTCTGTCAAATGAGGCTTTTCATTGATTTCACGAATGACGCTCGCTTTGGGCCTGCGCTAGAAGAGCTGGTGTTGGACCTGCGATTTGGTTCCGTGCTCAGATTTGACGGCGTGTATGTAAAACGTCACATGAACAGCGATGGAACGCTGAGCGACGTTGCGACGTATCTACGATTCCATAGATCAGGCAGGGTCACGCATGCCATCTACTCTGGCGACCTCAATAAAGTGGTCGCTCATGGTCTTGGCGAAGACTCTCTGTGGATGGCGGACTTTACCGTTTTCAAGGGAGGTGTATCTTTTGAGCTGCAGGTCCCGACCGGATGGACTACGATTGGACAGGAAGAGGTAATGGTCCAGCTGGGGTCCGACCTACCTCCCTATTCTAAGAGAGTAAGGAACAGGTTCGCGCGGATGCCTACTGCCATAACTGCATTTACCTGCCGTTTTCACAAGAAGGGACTTCTTGTGAGCGAGAAAACGGGACCATGGAGCAGGATAGGCACACTATTCGCTTTCGTTCCAGTCCCTTCGTACAAATCGCAATAGAACCGGTGCCGAGCACGCATCAAGTTGATGTCAACAGGTCCTCACAGCCCAGGCAGTGTTTGAAATGGCGGCTGGCCGCCGTTAGCCGCGCCGGAGCAGCTCGACCCGGTTGCGCCCCGCCGCTCGCGCCGTCCTGAGCGCGCGGTCGGCGGCTTCGCGCCATTGCTCGGCGGTCATGCAGGGGGTGAGGACGGCGATGCCGGCGCTGAAGGTGGTGCGGAACTGGCCGCCGGCGGGGGTGGGGTGCGCGGTGCCGGCGAATTGCTGGCGCAGGCTGTCGAGGAGGGTCGCGACCTGGCGCGGTGGCAGGCCCTCGACGAGGACGGCGAGCCGGTGGCCGTCGCAGCGGGCCAGGGTGTCGCCTTGACGGAGGTGCGGGCGGAGGAGCGCGGCGACGGCGGCGAGCACGCGGTTGCCGGTGGTCTCGCCGTAGCATTCGTGGATCGACCAGAGGTGATCGAGCTCGACGGTCACCCAGGAGGCCCGGTGGCGGGGAAGGCGCTGGCGGTCCGCAACCGTCGCGCGGGCGCGTTCGAGCAGCTCGCTCTCGCTCGGAGCGTCAATCGAAGGATCGTGTGCGACCGGCTGGCGCGGGCGGCGATGGCGCTCGAGGCGCCCAGCAACCGCGGCCAGCAACGCTTCGGGAGGCGTCGGCTTGA
>DATNKH010000629.1:0-4413 GCA_035603475.1 Thermoanaerobaculia bacterium | reverse complement strand
CATAAACTATGACAGATCAGCAACCAAAACGCAACCCCCAAGTGAATGAGAATCTGCCACCAACCACGCCCATACTCCCTTCTCAGCTAACTTCCGGCCGACGACGACCTTCCTGCGGAATCGCTGACTCGCGGGTGACGAATTCGGGGCTTGGGGGGTCTAAGGAAGCGGGGGGTCTCAGATCCGGGACCCACCCGGACTGCCTGCGGAGGGTGCCATGTCCCGCTTCTTCTTGCTGACTGGCCTGCTGGTCTCGACCGTCGGCGGCGCCGGGTCGCTGCTGCTCGCAGGAAGGTCGACGTCCCACCCTGCCGGTCACCTCACATCCCATGCCGCCACTGCCGCGGCGGCGCGTTTCGCGGTGCCCGGCTTCGATCGCCCGGCGGACACCGTGGCGCCCATCCAGCTCACCGCCTCGGACGGCACGGGGCTCGAGCTGGTGGCGCTCGAGGCCAACGGCGTGCTCGAGCCGCCGCTGGCGTTCACCGAGCTGCACCTGACCTTCGAGAACCCTCGCGATGCGCGTATCGAAGGGCGCTTCCGCATCGCCTTGCCGCCCGGCGCGGCGCTGAGCCGCTTCGCCATGAAGGGGGTGGGCGGCGACTGGCAGGAGGGCGAGGTGGTGGAGCGTCGGCGCGCCCGCCTGGTCTACGAGGACTACCTGCACCGGCGGCAGGACCCGGCGCTGCTCGAGCAGGAGGCGGGCAACGAGTTCTCGGCCCGCGTCTTTCCGATCCCGCCGCGTGGGCGCAAGGAACTGATCGTCTCCTACTCGCACGCCATGGCGCGGGCGGACCAGCCGTACGTCATCCCCCTGCGCGGGCTTTCCGAGGTCGGCAGCCTCGACGTGCGCGTGCTGCTCGGCGACTCGCCGGCCGCCGCCGGCACGCCGGTCAGCAACCTGGGCGGCGAAGCGAGCGACCGCCGGATGGTCGAGCTGCACAAGCAGGACTGGACCCCCGACCGCGACTTCGAGGTCGGCCAGGAGCGTGTCGCCGGCCGCGACGGCCTGCGCCACGCCAATCTCGCCGTGGTGCGCGTCGCGGCCCCGGTCGAGGAGGTGCGCCAGGAGGTGGGCGGCCTCTACGTGCTGGTCGACTCGAGCGCCTCGCGCGCCCTGGGCTATCGGGAGCAGGTGCGCCGGTTGGCGGAGCTGATCGGCGGGCTCGAGGTCGAAGGCGGCGGCGGCAGGCGCCTGGGCGTCGCCGCCTTCGACCAGGAGGTCGCGCCCATCTACGACGGTGAGCTGGGCGGGTTCGGCGCCGCCGAGGCGCGCCGGCTGCTCGAGCGCCGGCCGCTGGGGGCCACCGACCTGCACCGCGCGCTCTCCTGGCTCGCCGGCCGGCTGGCCCGGGGCGGCCGCGACGTCCGGCGCGTCCTGCTGGTCACCGATGGCGTCGCCACGGCCGGCGAGACCGAGACGCGTGCACTCAAGGCGACGGTACGGGCGCTCGGCGCGGCCGGCGTCGAGCGGCTCGACGTGCTGGCCACGGGCGGCCTGCGCGACGAGGCGGTGCTGCGCGAGCTGACGACCGGCAACCTGGCCCAAGACGGCGCGCGCATCGACGCGGGCGCCTCCCGCGACGAGATCCGCCGGCGGCTGACCCTGGCCTGCCGCTCCGGGATCGCCGTGACGGTGGAGGGAGCAAGCTGGGTCTGGCCCGAGACCCTCGACGGCATGCAGCCCGGCGACGCGGCGCTGGTCTACGCCGAGCTGCCGCCGGAGAGAGCCCTGCACGTCTCGCTGGCCGGCCGGGAGGTGTCCCTGGCGGGCGGGCTGGCCGACGCCGCGGCACCGCTGCTCGAGCGGGCCCTGGCCCAGGCCAGGATCGAGCGCCTGCTGCACCTGCGCGAGTCGGCGCTCGCGGGCGACGGCGATCTGCGCCGGGCGCTCGGCATCGAGATCGTGGAGCTCAGCGTCGAGCATCGGGTCCTGAGCCCGTTCACCGCGATGCTGGTGCTCGAGAGCGCCTTCGACTACGCGCGCTTCGGCCTCGACCGGCGCGCCCTGGCCGACATCCTGACGGTCGGTCCCGGCGGGCTCCAGACGCTCGCCCGCGGCCGGCGCTCGCCACGGGAGGCGGACGCCACGACGACGGAGCCCACGCCGCCGAAGAGCTCCGGGGGGCGCGATGACACGGGCAACGGGGACGGCCGGCGCCTGCGTGACCGCCTCGTCCAGCCGCGGGCGGAGGAGCCGGTGACCCAGACGTACAGCTCCCCGGCCGCCGCGAGCGGCGCCCCCGGCGAGGCGGCGGATGGGCTGCCGGGCGACTTGGCGGGCGGCTTGCCCGTGGGCGTGCCTGCCGAGACCGCCGGCTGGGCGCCCGACGACCCGTCCGCCGGTGACGGCGGCCTGGGCGGTGTGGCCGGCGGGGTTCCCGGTGGCGTTGCCGGCGGCGGCGTTCCCGGCGGCGTTGCCGGCGGTGTCGTCGCGGGAGTGGCCGGCGGCGAACCGCGCGGCGCAGGCGGCCACGCGCCGATGCCGCCACCGCCGCCGCCGGCCCCAATGCCGCGGAGCTCCAGCGACGACGACGACGACCAGAGATGGTCCGGCACGGCGCCTTACTCGGGGCGGTTCGCCCAGGTCATGACGGACCTGGCCGCCGGCCGGGTGGCGGCGGCCCGGACGCTCGCCGAGGCATGGACCGACGAGGCGCCCGGCGACGTGCTGGCCCTGGTGGCGCTGGGCGAGGCCTGGGAGGCCGCCGGGGAGAAGGCCGCGGCGGCGCGGGCCTACGGCTCGCTGATCGACCTCTTCCCCGGCAGGGCCGACCTGCGGCGCCTGGCCGGAGAGCGCCTCGAGCGCCTGGGAGACGTGGGGCTCGAGCTGGCGATCGATTCGTACGAGAAGGCAGCCGGGCAGCGGCCGGATCATCCGTCCGGGCACCGGCTCCTGGCCTGGGCCCGCTGGCGCGCCGGCCGCTACGCCGCGGCGTTCGCGGCGCTCGAGCGGGGCCTCGAGCAAGAGTATCCGAGCGGCCGCTTCCCCGGCGTCGATCGGGTGCTCAGGGAAGACCTGGGGATGCTCGCGGCGGCGTGGCTGCGTGCCGAGCCCGGCCGGCGGGACGAGGTGCTCGACCGCCTGCGGGACCACGGCGCCCGGCTCGCAACGGAGCCTTCCCTGAGATTCGTCCTCTCGTGGGAGACCGACGCCAACGACGTCGACCTCCACGTCTACGACCGCCAGAACGGGCACGCCTACTTCCGGCAGCGCCGGCTGCCGTCCGGCGGCGAGCTGTTCGCGGACGTCACCACCGGCTACGGCCCCGAGTGCTTCGCGGTGTCCGAGCCGGCACGCCGAGGGGCCGCCCCCTACCGGCTGCGGGTCCACTACTACAGCCGCGGACCGATGGGCTACGGGATGGGGACCGTGCAGGTCGTCAAGCACGACGGCGCGGGCGGCATCGCGATCGAGCCGCGGCCCTTCGTGGTGATGGCCGACAACGCCATGCTGGAGCTCGGCCCGGCTGGCTGAGGGCCCGGCCGTCCACTGGTGGCGGCGCCCAGCGATCGGCGGCTCCCCTGGCGTTGGATGGGGGCTACATCCCCCCCATCGCCTTGCGCAGCCACTTGCCCTGGACGCCCTTGAACATCTTCTGCATGCCGCGGTACTGCTTGATCAGGCGGTTGACGTCCTGCACCGAGGTGCCGGACCCCATGGCGATGCGGCGCTTCCGGCTGCCGTTCAGGACGTCGGGGCGGCGGCGCTCGTGCTGCGTCATGGAGTTGATGATGGCCTCGACCCGCTGCAGGCCGCCCTCGTCCACGTTGGCACCCTCCAGGCCGCGCAGCGGTCCGACCTTCGGCAGCATCTCGAGCACCTGGGCGAGCGGTCCCATCCGCCGCAGCTGGCGCAGCTGATCGCGCAGGTCCTCGAGCGTGAACTGCTGGCGCGCCAGGCGCTGCGCCAGCCGCTGGGCCTCGTCGCGGTCGAGGCCGCGCTCCGCCTTCTCGATCAGCGACAGGACATCGCCCATACCGATCATCCGCGAGGCCATGCGCTCGGGGTGGAAGAGCTCGAGGTCGTCCGCCTTCTCGCCGACGCCCACGAAACGGATGGGGACCTGGGTGACCGTGCGGATCGACAATGCGGCGCCGCCGCGCGAATCGCCGTCGAGCTTGGTCAGGATGACGCCGGTGAGCGCGAGCGCCCCGGCGAACCGCTCGGCGCTGCGCACTGCGTCCTGGCCCGTCATGGCGTCGGCCACGAACAACGTCTCGGCCGGCGACAGCCGCTCGGCGAGCGCCGCCAGCTCCTGCATCAGGGCCTCGTCGACATGCAGCCGGCCGGCGGTGTCCACGATCAACACGTCGTGGCCGCGCTCGCGGGCGCTGGTCACCGCGCGGCCGGCGAGCTCGAGCACGGTCTCGCCGGGCTCGGGGGCGAGCACCGGCACTTCGACCCCGCGG
>DATNKH010000628.1:0-4789 GCA_035603475.1 Thermoanaerobaculia bacterium | reverse complement strand
GCTGGTAGGCGGCGATGCGGCCCGGATCGGCGATGCGGAACAGCAGGTGGTGATTGCCGGCGTCGTCGCGGTAGTCGACCAGCGGCCGCAGGGGGCCGCCCTGCCATGAGCCTCCGTTGGCGGCATTGCCGGCGTCGCCGGCGTCGGGAGCGTCGGCAGCCCGGCCTTCGAGGTCCGCGGCGAGCAGGTCGTCGAGCTGGCCGCCGTCCTCCGCCAGCAGCAGCGCCGGCTCGAGATCGGCCCGGGTCGCTTCCAGGAGCGCCAGGCGGTCGGCGAGCGGCTTGTCCAGCGTCTGCTCGTGGGGGCGGATCTCCGATGCCGGCGCGTAGCCGACCAGGGCCATCACTCCCAGCCGGCGGCCGGCGGTGCCGCCGGAGCTGCCGGGTCCGCCGCCGGCAAGCTCGACGACGTACGGGTAGAGAGACGGCTGTTCGTCGCGGACGACGATGCCGTCGCGCACCCAGCTGCCATGCAGCTCGGCGGCGTGGCGGTACGGATCGCCGGCGCCGGTCGCCACCGGCCGCGTCAGGTGGACGAAGTGGTACGGCGACGCGGCCTGGTAGCGGTCCCGGGCCTCGTCGTCGATCTGGTCATACGGGGGCGCGGCCAGCCTGCCCGCATCGCCCGCCCCTGCCCCGTAGCGCAGCCCCTCAAATGCAAATAGGCGCATGCAACTCCTCACACGAATCACCACCCCGGAGCCCTGACCCCGAAGTCTCGCGACCTCGCGACTACGCCTATTCTACAGGTCACCGACCTGTCGAGGGGACCTCTAGCTGCAACCAGTCAGGGTCGAGGTGTCCTGGACGGGGCTGGCCGGATGCAGGTCCTGGTTGGTATAGGTCGCGGTGGCCCCGAACGCGGTGTCGTGCACCGTGACCGTGTAGCCGACGTTGGTACCCGCTGAGATGAAGACCCAGAACCGTTGATTGACGGCGCAACCATCGATGACCTTGACCAGCATCTCGGGGTTGTCGGCGCTGAAGAACCAGAACAGGCCGCCATGGCTGACCCCCAGCGGGGCCATGGGGATCTCCTGCCCATTCCCCGAGATGCCGCCGCCCTGGGTGGTGTGGAAGTGCACGGTGACCTCGAACCGCTGGTCGCCGGGAAAGTCGTCGATGCACATGACGGTGTCGCTGGCGACGCAGGAAGCAGTGTGGGTCTGCTCGGTGGCGACGATGCCGACCGTGGCGCGCCGAAACGTGTCCAGGGGTGGGTGAGTGGTCTCCTCGGTCTCGGTGACGTTGCTGCAGGGGCCGCTGCCGGTGTCGAAGTAGATGAAGCCGCTGGTGCCGCCGATGTACTGGGCCGTCTGGGTGAAGGTGATGGTGTCCCCGGGCGTCACCGGCGCGCCGTTGAAATCGAAGATCACCTTGTCCTCGCCGTTGGTGGTGAGGTCGTGGGTGATGTTGGGCGTGGCGATCTGGGTGGAGCCGATGATCGGCCCGTCGAAGCTGCCGCGCCGCGCCGTCAGCGAGAGGACCCAGAGACCGGTGGCGCCGGTGCTGGCCGTGTAGCCGAGCTCGACCTGGGAGAGGTTGCTTCCCGGGTAGTTGGTCAAGTAGATGCCACGATCGGTCAGATCGCCGCCCTCGCCGCTGAAGCCGCAGGCGGCGGTCAGCTGCCACTTGGTGGCCGAAGCAGTGGCCGCGCCGCACAGCGACAGCAGGAGCGCACAGAGCGTGGAAAGCGCGCGAATCCTCATGGTTCTCTCCTTGTCGAACGATTGGGGTAGATCTGCGGACGTCACGGTCATCGTCGGTCCGACCGGGTCCTGGTGTCTCTCCGTAAGGGCGGCGGCTGCTCGCCTCGTGTCACGGGATGCAAGGAATGCACCGATCCAGGGGCAAGCAGTGACGCCCCTACCTCGGGAAGCGGATTCCGGACGATCCGGGCCAGGCAGGGCCGCCGGGGGCCGTCCTCTCTTGTCCTACGGCGGCCGGCAAGGGGTCAGATCAGCTGCTCGAGCCATCCCGCCCTGCTCATCCGGCGCAGGACGGTCTGCACGTGGCGGCGGTAGGCGCGGTTGTCGGCGCCGGGGTGCCACTCGGTGGGGAGGGGCAGGCTCGCGGCGAGCTGCGCGGCTTCGTGCTCGCTCAGGCTGTGCGCCGGCTTGCCGAAGTAGTGGCGCGCCGCCGCCTCCGCGCCGTAGATGCCGGGGCCGAGCTCGACGACGTTGAGGTAGAGCTCGAGGATCCGCCGCTTGCCGAGGTGGGCCTCGAGCTGGCGGGTGAGCGCCGCCTCCTCGAGCTTGCGCAGCGGGTTGCGCGAGGACGACAGCCAGAGGTTCCTGGCCAGCTGCTGGGTGATCGTCGAGGCGCCGCGCGGCAGGCGCTTCGCCTCCCAGGCGTCCTCGAGCGCGGCCCTCATCTCGCTGCGCTCGAAGCCGTGGTGGGAGAAGAAGCCCAGGTCCTCGGCGCAGAGCACCGCGCGCTTCAGGTTGGGCGAGATCTGCGAGTAGGGCACCCACCGCCACTCGACCGGCCGCGGCGGCCGGAACCAGTGGAACCAGCCGCCATGGCGATAGTGCTCGATGAAGGCCGTGGTCACTGGACGGCGGTGGGCCAGGGCCGCGACGTCAGGCCAGGTGACCGCTTTCCACAGCGCCCAGCCGGCCAGCAGGACGGGGAGCGCGAGCACGGCCAGCAGGGGTCCGCGCGCGAAGCGCAGGACACGCAGGGAGCGCGAGAAGCGCCCGATGGGCGGCGCATCGTAGGGCGGCGCGATCATGGGGACGGCCCGGCGGCCCATGGTAGCGTGGCCGCCGCCGTCTTCGGTACCCGCCTTTGGAAGCACCGGCCCCGGGCAGCGAGGTATGTTAAAGTCGGCAACGCCATTGGTACGGGAGGAACGGTCAGCCATGAAATCGCCACTTCGGGTCCCTCTCACCGCGGTCGCCGTGCTCGCCACGGCCGGCGCTCTGCTGCTCTTCGTGCCGCTCCATTCGCAGCAGGGTTACTCGCGCAGCCGCTGGCTCGCCGAGGGGATGCGCCGCGGGTTGCGCTTCTCGGGCGGCATCATGCCCGGCGCTCGGACGCCGGAGCTCGAGGAGCTGCTGCAGGTGCAGCCGCAGGAGCAACCGCGGCCGGGAAGGGGAGGGCACGGGGTTCCCCCGGGTCTGCTCGACACGCGGGTCAGCAACGACATCCTCCCCCCGGACAGCGCCAGCGCCGGCGAGCCGGGCACCGAAGCGGAGCCCTACCTCGCCGCGGATCCCGAGGACCCGAGCCGCCTGCTGGCCTTCTACCAGGAGGACCGCTTTCCCTCGGTCGGCGGCGCCCGCGCCCTCACCTTCGCCCTGTCGACCGACGGTGGGCGGCATTGGCACGAGGGGCTGCTGCCGAAGCTGACCACGGCCTCCGGAGGGGCCCTCGATCGCGCCTCCGATCCCTGGATCGCCTTCGGCCGCGGGGGCGCCGTCTACTGCTCCGGCCTGGCCTTCGACGACGCCGACGCCCAGGGAGGGATCTACGTCTCTGCCTCGCGGGACGGCGGCGAGACCTGGGACGACCCGGTGCAGGTGCACGCCCAGTCGGTCGACGCGATCGACGACAAGGACGCGGTCGCCGTCGACAACAACCCACACAGCCCATACTTCGGTCGCGTCTACGTCGGATGGGACATCTCGCCGAGCTCCGGCGTGGCACAGACGCTGGTCATGGCGCACTCCTCGGACGGGGGCCGCACCTTCAGCTCGCCGGCCACGATCTTCGACCAGCAGGGCAACATCGGCATCATTCCGCTGGTGGATCCCGGGGGGGCCGTGCACGCCATCTGGCTGCACTACGAAGGCGGCACCCTCCAGTCGGGAACGATCGAGAGCTCCTACTCGACCGACGGCGGCGACACCTGGAGCCCGCCGGTCACGGTCGCCGACATCTCGCTCGTGCCGGTACCGAGCTCCCGCACCGGCGACGGCCTCCCCGGCGCGGCCATCGACCCCGCGACCGGCAACGTCTTCGTGGTCTGGCAGGACCAGCGCTTCACCCCGGGCACCGACCAGGTCGCGCTCTCGTTCTCGGCCGACGGCCGCGGCGGCTGGAGCTTCCCACGGCGGATCTCCGACGGTCCCGCCAACGCCTTCAACTTCACTCCCGCCGTGGCGGTCAACGACCTGGGGCAGGTGGCCGTGTCCTACTACTCGATGCGCAACAATCCTTCGGGCGCCGGCAACCTGGTCGACGAGTACCTCACGGTCGGCGGTCCGCGCGGCCGTCCCTTCAGCCGCGGCCGCCGCCAGAGCTTCGGCTCCTGGGACATCCGCGCCGCCGCCGTCGCCGACGGCCAGTTCTTCCTCGGCGACTACCAGGGCCTGGCCCCCGCCGGCCACAACTTCATGCCGCTCTGGGTCGCGACCTTCGCCACCTCGCCGATCGACCCGCCGGCCAAAGAGCCCGACGTCTACTCGATCGCGGTGCGATAGCGCTCTCGCCCGACCGAGCACGACCGCCTGACCGCCGGAGAGCAAGCATCCGCGGCGGCCGGCGTAGAGTCAGATGAGATGAGCACCGGGTCGAAGCTCCTGCGGCGCTCGATGGCCGCCGGCCTCGCCGCCGGCGCCGCCCTCTGCGTGACCCTCGGGGCGGTGTTCTGGAAGATCGCCGCCTCCGCGCATCCCCGGCAGCCGAGCGCGCTGGAGGCTCTCGGCGAGCCGCCGCGCGTCGATTTCTGGGAGAGGGTCGATCTCGTGCTCTTTCGCGGCCGCGCGGCCTTCGCCGGCGCCGCGGCGGCCCCTGCCGAACGCGGGGCCCCGGCCCCGGGCGGCGCTGCGGGCCGCGGCGAGCCC
>DATNKH010000627.1:0-2256 GCA_035603475.1 Thermoanaerobaculia bacterium | reverse complement strand
GACCGGCTGTGGCAGCGACTACCTGCCATGCCAGGAAACCCTCGCCGGCGCCGATGGAACGTACCGCCTCGAAGGCCTGCCCACCGGGCATCGCTCGATCGTCGCCGAGCACCCCGATCATCCACGCGCGTCGGCAGGCATCGACGTCGAACCTGGCATCAACCATCTCGATCTCCAGCTGGGCGACGGCTACCCGGTTGCCGGGACCGTCATCGATGCCGGAGGCCGGCCTGTCGAAGGGGCCCAGGTCCTCCTCTTCGCGGGCGAAGCGGAGCACCGGGCACAGACCGCTGCCGACGGCAGCTTCCGGTGGGCCGGCATCCCGAGCGGCGCCTA
The DNA here is from genome assembly GCA_035603475.1 of Thermoanaerobaculia bacterium. Classification (GTDB taxonomy): domain Bacteria; phylum Acidobacteriota; class Thermoanaerobaculia; order Multivoradales; family UBA5704; genus JASLEW01. The sequence goes on along the minus strand of DATNKH010000627.1, from coordinate 1,920 downwards.
CGAGCTGGTGGCATCGAAGCCCGGCTATACCTCCGCCCGCGCCGGCCGGCTCGTGGTCGACGACGCGCCCCTGGCCGGCGTCGACGTGCGCCTCGAGACCGGACGCGCGGTCACGGGCCAGGTCCTGGGCCTCGGTTTCGAAGAGCTGGCCCAGGTCACGGTGGTCGCCGCCGGCAGCGGCGATACGTCCCCTGTGGTTGGCGAGCTCGGCTATGACGGCACCTACCGCGTCGGCGATCTGGGCACCGGCGTCTGGTCGGTCGCCGCCACCGTCGCCGGCACCGGGCGAACCGTCGAGGAAAGCGTCACGCTGTCTCCGGACGACGATGAGGTGCGCCTCGACCTCGATTTCGCTCGCGGCAACTCCCTCACCGGCCAGGTCCTGGTGAGCGGAAGCGCCGCCATCACCGCCGAGGTCCAGATCCAAAGCCTGGGGCCTCGCCGCTTCCTCGGCAGCAGCCCCGTCGACGCCGCCGGCCGTTTTCGGCTTGGCGGCGTGCCGCCCGGGCCCTACCTGCTCCAGGTGGTCGCGCCCGGTGCCGAGCCTCTGCGGCAGAGTGTCGAGCTGGAGACCGATGCCGAGATGAGCTTCGACCTGCGGCCGGCGGCGCCCTTCGCGCCCGCACCCGCACCACCTTAGCCCTTCGTCCTGCACGGTGTGTCGCATCGAGGACGCCGGTCCGCGGGAGAGTGGATCTCCCGCGGACCGGTCCGGAAGAGGATTCCCGCAGGTTGGCTAGTGGCGGTCCGCCGCCTCCTGCTGCGCCTTGACCGTCAGCGACAGCTGCTCGAGCTGCCGGCCCAGCGCGTCGATCTGGGCCTGGCGCCGCGTCAGCTCTTCGATCTGGCGCTGCTGCGCCTCGATCCTGGCCGCCTGCTCCGCCAGCTTCGCATGCTGTTGTTGCACCTGCTCGAGCAGCATCGCGTCGAGGAAATTGTAGCGCACCGCGAGGGGCTTGCCGGTCGAGTCGAGCTCCACCATGCCGGGGTAGACCTTCGCCACCTCTTCGGCGATCAGGCCGTACTGCAGCACGTTCGAGCCGTCGTCATAGACCGGCTGGTAGCGGAAGGTGACCGGCCGGAGCTTCATCAGGTCGTCGCTCGCGCCGGCCATGTCCGCGACGTCCTGCTTGAAACGCCGCGAGGAAATGGCCACGCCCGGGAAGAAGTGGTTGGCGGCGCAGGCGCTGTCGAGCTGGATCGCGTCGAGACCGACCGCGAAGTGACCGTTCGACGCCAGCGTCGAAACTACCCACGCCTGGGCGGCCGCCGGGTCGACCGGGGGATTCGGGTTGCCGGCGACCACGGCGTTGAGGTCCAGATAGAGCCAACCGAAGTTGAAGTTGACGGGCAGGGTAGCGCCGCCGACCTGGACGCGCTGCGTCTCTGCCGGGCAGATGTCGGTGTTGATGCTGAAGCAGGGAGAGTGGGTGCACTGCGCAGCCGTCTGCGGGTGCTCCTGCTCGTCGAACACCAGGACACCCTCCTGGATGAGCGGGAACCAGCTCGGGTTGCCGCTGCCAGCCGGGCAGGAGAAGAACTGCTGATCGGTCTTCGAGTCGCGCCAGCACAGGAGGCTGGTGCCGGCCGAGAACGGTCCGCCGTTGAGGTAGCGGGTGGCGTACGTCGTACCGAGCGGCTCGCGGTTGTCGACCGCATTGAAGGAGGCGGGCTTGTCGAGGCGGCCATAGAAGGTGTAGCGGCCGGCGGTCGAGGTCGCCGGGTTGGTGGCGCTGGCCTCGATGTGCACCAGGTCGCTTGCCTCGGCGAAGTTCTGCGCGCTGTTGATGATGAACCAGTCGCCCCAGAGGACGTTCTGGTTGGTGGCGGAGCCGGTGCCGCCGGCCGCGAAGTAGTTGGGGGCATCCTGTGGCAGCAGGGTGCAGTTGTTCACCGTGTCCACCGTGATGTAGCCGCGGG
>DATNKH010000626.1:0-3853 GCA_035603475.1 Thermoanaerobaculia bacterium | reverse complement strand
ACATACATCCTCCTCGCAAGCAGAGAACAAGGCCGCCCCCGCCGCCATTTCCGGTGAAGCCGAGGCCGCCGGCCCGTGCCCACGACCCGACTCAGGCCTCGGCCCTGGACGTGGGCACCGTGGAACCGCGAGAGGTCCAGGCTACACTACCTCCATGGCCAAGGACGAGACAGAGCGGGCGGGGGGGGCGGGGGGCGACGGCAAGGTGGCGATAGTGACCGGCGGCAGCCGCGGGATCGGCCGGGCGGTGGTCGAGGCGCTGCTCGGAGCCGGCTACCGCGTGTACTTCGGCAGCAGGACCCAGGATTCGGTGACGCGCGCCCAGGCGGAGCTGCGCGACCGCCATGGCGCCGCGGCTTCCGGCAGGCCGCTGGACGTCCGCCGCCAGGAGCAGGTCGATGCTTTCGTCGAGTGGGTGATCGCCGACGCCGGCCGCATCGACTGCCTGGTCAACAACGCCGGGCTGGGAGCCTTCGGCCCGGTCTACGGCCTCTCCGGCGACCAGTGGCGAGAGGTCCTCGAGACCAACTTGAGCGGCGCGTTCTACTGCATCCGCGCGGTGGCGGCGAGGATGAAGGAGCAGGGCGCGGGCTGGATCTTCAACATCGGCTCGCTGGCCAGCAAGAACGCGATGGTCGGCGGCGCCGCCTACAACGCCAGCAAGTTCGGTCTGCTCGGTCTCTCCGAGGCGGCGATGCTCGACCTGCGGCAGTTCGGCGTGCGGGTCGCGGCGATCCTGCCGGGAAGCGTCGAGACCAGCTTCGGCCACCCGAGCGTTCGCGGCGGTGACCAGTCCTGGATGCTGGCGCCCGAGGACGTGGCGGCCATGATCCTGCACCTGCTGAGCTACCCCGACCGCGCCATGCCCAGCCTGGTCGAGATGCGCCCGACGCGCCCGCCCAAGAGGTAGCAAGAGGTAGCTAGAGAGTGTGCAGCGTGTCCATGTTGCGCAGCACGTCCGGGCCGCTGGGGGCGGGCGAGCCGGGGCTGCTCTCGAGGGTGATCCTGACCGCCTTGGTGCCGGCGGGCATGCGGTCGGAGCCGAGCTCGACGGGCGCTCCGGGCCGGGCGGCGAAGGTGCCGCCGCTGACCGGCCCCTGGTCAGCGACGAACCACAGCTGGTAGACCTTGCCGCCGGCCGGCGGCCGCAGACCGCGCAGCGACATGGCCCAGTGCTGGTGGTCGGCGGCGACGAACATCATGCCGCGGGCGTCCGCCTGCTCCGGGGTGGCAGCCCGCAGGTTGCAGACCTCGACCGCCGGCGAGGTCATCACCGAGAAGCTGTCGCGCATGCTGCTGACCTGGGAGGTCAGCCGCCCCAGGCGGGCCTCGACCTCGCCGGCGTGCCGCAGCGCCGCGTCGCGTTGCGCGGCCAGCCGGACGACGGCGTCGCGCCGCTCGCGCATATCCTTGAGCAACCAGCCGCAGGTGCCGAGCAGCGCCAGGATCAGCGCCGCCGCCAGGGCGGAGAGCCATCGCGGGGCGCCGGAACGGACGGGGACGCTCGCGGACCGCGAGCGGCTCGCGGGAGCGAAACGGTCCTGGCGGCCCGCGGCGGTGGCGGGCGCCGGGGCCGCGGCGGGCGCCGGGGCCTCCGGGGCCGCCGATGCCGCCGCCATGGGCGACGGTGCCGCCGAAGGTGCCGGGGTCGCCTGGGTTGACCCGGGCGCCTTGGCCGCGGCCGATTCCTGGCCCGCGAGCTCCGGCTCCGCGAGCCGCGCCATCAACCGGCGCTTCACCTCGGGCGAGGGCGCGGCCGGCGCCAGGGCGAACGGCATCAGGCCGAGGACCTCGTGGTAGAGGCGCGTGAGCGTCTCCGCCTCAGCGCCGTCTCCGGGCGGCGCCGGCTGGCCGGGCTCCTCGGCAGGATGCGCGGCGGGCGGCAGCGCGGCGGGCGATGCGGGCGACGCGGGCGACGCCGCCGCGCCGGTCTCCGGCTGCAGCGCCGCGAGGGCAGCCAGCAGGGCACGATCCTCCGATGTCAGTTCCTCGCTCACAGCAGCTGTCGGATCTCTTGACGGAGCGCGTTGCGCAGCTTCTTCATGGCGAGCAGGGTGCGGGTCTTGACGGTGCCCAGCGGCAGGCCGGCCTTGGCGGCGATCTCGCTCTGGGTCAACCCCTGGTAGAAGGCCATCTCCAGGACCTGGCGCTGCTCGGCCGGCAGGGCCGCCATCTCGCGGCGCACGCGCTCGTGCCTCTCCTGGATGAATACGTTCTCTAAGGCTTCCGGGGATGTATGGGGCTCCCAGACCCCGGACGCGCCAATCGCGCCAATCGCGCCAATTGCCGCCTGGGCGGTCGCCTCATGGGTCCGCTCGACCACCTTGCGGCTGCGCAGCCGATCGATGGCGCGGCTGCGCGCGATCAGCACCAGCCAGGTGGACACCGACGAGCGGGCCGGATCGTAGCGCTCCCCGCGGTTCCAGACCTGGATGAACACCTCTTGCAGGACCTCCTCGGCATCGGCATGGTTGTCGAGAACGCGGCGGGCGAGCGCCAACAAGGTAGGAGCGAAACGGTCGTACAGCTCGGCCAGCGCCTCCGGCCGCCGCTCCGCGACGAGCCTCACCAGCGCCGCATCGCTCAACGCCGCCGGGGAACCGGGCTGAGATGAGGTAGGATCCATTCCCGCTGTCTGTCGAGGCCCTTTTCGCGACAATAGCATGAAGCCCGGAGCCTCCCGGACGCGGAGCAAAGAGGGGTAGTGTTTCTGGCTAGATTGCCCTTGCCTCCCTCGCTCCGTTTGGGCGAGGGCTCCGAGAGAGGCATCCGCTCATGAAGGGGAGCCAGCACGACAGCGGACCGCTGCAGCCCGCGATCCGGGTCATCATGATGCCCAAGGACACCAACGCCCTGGGCACCATCTTCGGCGGCATCATCCTGTCCTACATCGACCAGGCGGGCGCCGTCGAGGCGCATCGGCACGCGCCCGGGCGCCTGGTCACCGTCGCCATGCGCGAGGTGATCTTCCACGCGCCGGTCTTCGTCGGCGACCTGGTCAGCTTCAACACCGAGACGTTGCGCCGCGGCCGCACCTCGATCACCGTCAAGGTGACCGTCGAGGCCGAGCGCGGCACCCGCGGCACCGGCCGGGTCAAGGTCACCGAGGCCGAGGTCATCTACGTGCACGTCGACGCCAACAACCAGCCGGTCCCGCTGGCCGCGCGAGAGCCGGCCCCGGGTTCGTAGCTCGGGCGGCCCCTCGCCTGGCGCCAGTCTCGCCAGCCCCCTCCCCTCTCCGATCTACGGCCGTCTGGTACCATCGCCGGCATGGCAAGCGCCCGGCGCGGCAAGCGCCTTTTCTCCTACGACGAGGCCCTCAGCACCTTTCCCGCCGTGCGCGACCTGACGGCGGCCGCGGTACGGAAGATGGAAGCCCTGGTCAACTCGCTCGCCAGCCGCGACGAGCTCGAGTCTCGCCGCCAGGAGCTGGAGGGTGCCTGCGAGGAGATCGTCCGCGCCTGGGCCCAGGAGATCACTGCCGTGGGCTGCGAGGTCAAGGGCCTGTGGCTGGTCGACTGGGACAACGGCGACGGCTACTACTGCTGGCGCTTCCCGGAAGAAACCGTCTCCTTCTTCCACAGCTACGAAGAAGGCTTCGGCGGCCGCCTGCCGATCAATTAGCACCGACCGAGCCGCGTGGGAGCCTCGACCCGGAGGGCGCGCGCGCGGGGCTTTAGCGCCGGCTCTTCTCGGCGAGCAGGCGCTCCAGGCGGTCGAGGTCGAGGCCGTCGAGGCTGACGGCCACCGCGTCGGCGTCGGCGAGGAGGCTCTCGGCGGGGTAGGTGTGGGCGACGCCGAGGGTTAGCAGCCCGGCAGCGGCGGCGGCGGCCAGGCCGGCCTGGCTGTCCTC
>DATNKH010000625.1:0-4328 GCA_035603475.1 Thermoanaerobaculia bacterium | reverse complement strand
GGCGGCGGCGGCCGGCGGCGAGGGCGGAGCCGGCGCCGGCGCCGGCCCGCTCCGGCTCTTCCTCTTTGTCTGCGGCGGCAACACCTGCCGCTCGCCGATCGCCGCGGCCATCGCGCGGGTCGAGGCCGCGGGCCGGAGCTTGGAGATCCTCAGCGCGGGCGTCTCGGCGGTGCCGGGAGCGCCCATGACCGCCCAGGCGCGGGTGGCGCTGCGCAGCCTCGGCGTGCCGGCCGGCAGCCATCGCACCACGCCGCTGACGCGCACCATGGTCGAGCGCGCGGAGGCGGTCTACTGCATGACGCGCGGCCAGCGGCAGGCCGTGCTCGCCCTGGTGCCGGAAGCCGCGGCCAAGACCGCCTGCCTCGATCCCGAGGGCGACATCCCCGACCCGATCGGCCAGCCGCTGGCGGCCTATCTCGCGTGTGCGCAGCGTCTCCAGGTCCTGGTGCGCAGGCGCCTGGCGGAAACGGCGGAGAGCGGTGTCACGGCGTCGGGGTAAGGTCGTCGTCCATGAACCACTGCGCGTAGTCCGCGAGCGGCGCCCGCTCCGGGGCGTAGCGGTTGACCGGCGCGTCCTCATCCGCGTAGCCGACCGCCATGCCGCACACGATGAGGCGGTCGGGCCCGCAGCCCAGGTGCTCGCGGATGGTGTCGGGATAGCCCGCGACGCTCGCTTGCGGGCAGCTGGCGAGGCCGCAGGCGAGCAGGCCGAGCATGACGTTCTGCACGAACAGGCCCATCTCGAGGAAGCTGCCCGCCACGGCGTTGCGGGGCAGGTGAAAGATCAGCTCGACGGGGGCGCCGTGGAAGAGGTAGTTCTGCCGCAGGTGGGCGCGGCGGCCGGCCGCGTCGTCGCGGGCGATGCCCCTGGCCTGCAGGAGACCGGCCGCCGCCGCCGCCGCGCGCTGCTCGAACACGGCCGCCGCGGCGGCCGGCCGGCTCTCGTAGTCGAGCCGCGGCTCGACGCCGCGGTCGAAGTCCGCGCACAGCTTGCGCGACAGGGCGTCCCGCGCCGCGCCGCTCAGCACCGCGACCTGCCAGGGCTGGGCGTTGCGCGTCGAGGGTGCCTGCGCCGCGGCGGTCAAGACCGCCGCGAGCGTCTCCCGCGGCACCGGCCTGGGGAGGAACGCCCGCTTGCAGTGCCGCGCGACGATGATCGACAGGAGCTCGCTATGCATGGCCGGCAGGCCGGTGGACGGCGTGAGGGGGATTGTAGCCCGAACCCCGGGCGGCCGGCCGCGGCGAGGGCCGTCGATGCCTGAGGCCGCCCTGATCGCCGCGTTGACCGTGCCGCCGTCCGCCGACGGCAGGGAGATCCGGGCGCTGCCGCCGGCGGTGAGCTGCCTCGAGGTGCGGGCCGACCGGGTCGGAGACCTGGACCCCGACTGGCTGCGCGGGCACTTCTCCGGCGACCTGCTCTATACGCTGCGCAGCGCCGCGGAGGGGGGAGGCCACGCCGGCGCCCCCGAGCAGCGCCAGGCGCGCCTGCTGGCGGCGGCGGCCCGCTACGACCTGGTCGATCTCGAGGGCGCGCGTGACCTCGGCCCGGGGGTCCTGGCGCGGCTGCCCGCGGCGCGGCGCCTGATCTCCTGGCACGGCGGCGCCACGGAGGCCGGCGAGCTGCGGCAGCGGTTCGCGCAGCTGGCCGGCACCGCGGCGCGCCTCTACCGCCTCGGCGTCCGCGCCGGCAGCGCGGCCGAGGCCCTGGTGCCGCTCGCGCTCCTGCAGGAGCTGGGCCGCTCGGACGTCACCGCCTACGCGACCGGCCCAGCGGGCTCCTGGACCCGGCTGCTGGCGCCCATGCTGGCGGCGCCGGTCGTCTTCGCCGGGGTCGCGGCAGGCATCGACGGCGACGGTGCCTTCGGCGCGGCGCAGCTGGTCGGCGATTTCGGCTTCCCGGCCCTGCCGCGGGCGCGCCGGCTCTTCGGCATCGTCGGCCGGTCGGTCGGGCGATCGTTGTCGCCGCGCCTGCACAACGACGCGTATCGGCGGCTCGACCTGCGCGCGCTCTACCTGCCGTTCCAGGTCGAGAGCTTCGCCCCTTTCCTGGAGACGGCCGCGGCCGGGCTGGCGGCGCTCGGGATGCCGCTCTGCGGCCTGACCGTGACCGCCCCCTACAAGGAGTCGGCGCTGGGCGCGGCCGGCAGCGCGACGCCGCTCGCCCGCCGGGCCGGCGCCGCGAACACCATGCTGCGCCAGGGCGATTCCTGGCGGGCCGACACCGCCGACGCCGTGGGCGTGGTGGCCGCTCTCGGCGCCCACCGCGTGGCGCTCGCCGGCCGGGAGACGGCGGTCGTCGGCTGCGGCGGCGCCGGGCGGGCGGCCGCGGCCGGGCTGCAGCAGGCGGGCGCCAGCGTCACCCTGGTCAATCGCGGCCGGGAGCGCGGCGAGCTGGCGGCGCGCCTGCTCGGCCTGCCCTTCGTGCCGCTCGCCGCCTTCACTCCCGGCCGCTACTCCCTGGTGGTCAACGCGACGCCCTGCACGGGCGCCGGCGAGGAGTGGCCCTTCCGGCCCGGCGAGCTGGGCGCCGGGACGGTGGTCGTCGATCTACCCTACGCCGCCGGCGAGCCGACGCCGCTGGTCGCCGCCACCGCGGCGCGCGGCCACACGGCGATCGACGGCCGCGAGGTGCTGCTGGTCGAGGCGCAGCGCCAGTTCCAGCTGATGACGGGGCGGCGGATGCCGGGTGCGCCGGCGCGCGCCCTGCTCGAGCGCGGCAGCGTTTCCGTTCATGCTACCCTCTGTGCACGCGGCGAATCGGCGTCCCATGGCGTGCCCCATGGTGTGCCCCATGACGAGCGAACGGAGGGCGCGAAGCGATGACCACTCTGCAATCCGTGCGGGCCGACGACCAGCTCGGGGAGCTCGCATCCGCGCCGCCCGGCGAGATCGACGTCGCCCCGCTGCTGGGCACCTGGTGGGCCACCGACAAGGCCACCGACAGCGTCGTCAAGCTGGAGTTGGCCGACCGTGCCGGCAGCTTCGTCGTGCACGCCTTCGGCGCCTGCACCCCCGCTCCCTGCGACTGGGGGGAGCGGCCGGCCGTCCCCTACGCCGCCACGGTGGGCTCGCGCGACGCCATGGCGTTCAGCGCGGTCTACGACTTCGGCTTCATGGAGACGCTGCTCGCCGCCTACATGAAGGGCGGCATCCTGGTGCTCGACACCTTCAACGCCTTCAAGGACGGCAGCGGCCGCGCGAGCTACTTCACCCGCGAGTTCTTCCACCGCTGAGACGAAACCCCGCATGCCGGCGCCCCTCCGCCTCAGCCGCGCCAGAGACGTGCCGCGGGACGCCGCGGCCGGATCGGCCGCCCCTGCCGTCGACCCCTCGCCGCTGGTGGGGACCTGGGTGAGCTTCGACCCTGCGACCCGCGGCCTCGTCCGCGTCGTCGTCGCCCTGCGCGGCGGACGGCTGGCGGTGCGCGCCTTCGGCGCCTCCTCGCCCGCGCCCCAGGACTGGGGTGAGGCTGAAGGCGACGCCTTCGCCGGCGGCGTGGATGGCGTCGGGGGCGCCGATCGCGTCGGGGGCGTCGGCGCGGTCGCCTTCACCGCCCGCTACCGCTTCGGCTTCGTCGACGCCCTGCTGGCTGCCTACCTCAACCGGCGGCTGCTGGTCGTCGACTGCTACAGCGTGTTCAGCGACGGCAGCAGCCGCTCGAGCTACTTCAGCCGCGACCACTTCTACCAGCCGGCCGGGTCGGCCTCCCGCGCATGAAGCTCGATCTCGACCTCGATCTCGAGCGGCGGGCGCTGGTCGAGCGGGTCGCCGAGCTGGCGCGCGAGCGGCTGGCTCCCCGCGCGGCGCACTACGACCGCACGGCCAGCTTCCCCGCCGAGGACTTCGCCGACCTCTTCGCGGCCGGCCTGCTGGCCGCCGCGGTGCCCCGGGAGCATGGAGGGCTCGGGGTGGGGCCGTTGCGCGGCGACGCCTTCACCCTCTGGATGATGACCAAGGAGCTGGCCAAGGCCGACCTCTCGCTGGCCCGCTGCTGGGAAGGGCACGCCAACTCCCTGGTGCTGATCGACGCCCTCGGCAGCGAGGAGCAGCGGACCCGCTGGTTCGCGGGAGTGGTCGAGCGGGGCGAGAAGTGGGTCGCCTGGAGCGGCGAGCCGCAGGCGCCGGCGCCCGGCGAGGTCGTCCGCTTCGGCACGCGGGTGACGGCCGTGCCCGGGGGCTACGTGGTCGACGGCAGCAAGGCGTTCTCGACCAGCGCCGGCGGCGCGCAGTGGGCGATCCTGCTGGTCAACACCGGCGGCCCCGGCGGGGCGCGCCACGCCGCCTCGCCCGAGACCCTGCTGCTGCTCGCCTGCGACCTGGCCGACCCC
>DATNKH010000624.1:0-4566 GCA_035603475.1 Thermoanaerobaculia bacterium | reverse complement strand
CGGTGTACTGCGCGCTCGACCCGCGGACGGGAGGCGCGCAGGCGGTCGCCGAGGCCATGCGCAACCTGGCCTGCGTCGGCGCCGAGCCGGTCGGGCTGACCGACTGCCTCAACTTCGGCAACCCCGAGAACCCGGAGGTCGCCTGGCAGTTCCGCGAGACGGTGTGGGGCATGGCAGCGGCCTGCCGGGCGCTGGGGGTGCCGGTGGTGTCGGGCAACGTCTCCTTCTACAACGAGACCGAGGGCCGCTCGATCCACCCGACGCCGACGGTCGCCATGGTGGGCGTCATCCCCAGCCTGGCCGACCTGCCGGCGGCGCATTTCACCGCCGCCGGGGACCGCATCGTGCTGCTGGGACACGACCGCGGCGAGCACGGCGGCTCGGCCTACCTGCGGCTGCTCCACGGCGTCGAGCAGGGACGGCCGCCGGCGGTGGACCTCGACGCGGAGCTGCGCCTGGCGCGGCTGCTGCGCCGCCTGGTCGGGCGCGGCCTCCTGGCCACCGCACACGACCTCTCCGAGGGCGGCTTCGCGGTGGCCCTGGCGGAGGCCTGCTTCGGCCGCTGCATGGGCGCGAGGGTGGATCTGGAGAGCGTCGGAGGAGGCCGGCTGGTGGGCGCCGGCCTCTTCTCGGAGACCCAGGCGCGGGCGCTGGTCGCCTGCCGGCCCGCGGCGGTGGCGGCGGTGCTGCGCGAGGCCGAGGAGGCCGGCGTGCCGGCGGCCGAGATCGGCGCCGCCGGCGGCGAGGACTTGGAGATGCGGACCGCAGGCGAGGTGCTGCGGGCGCCGGTGGCGGCGCTGCGCGAGGTCTGGGCGACCGCGCTGCCGCGGGCGCTCGGGCTCTAAGTGCTCCTCTGGGTAGAGGCGCGGGAGAATATTCCCGGCCGAGAGTTCGTTACGGAAGGTGTTACCAGGACCATTGACCACGCACCCGGAACCATGTGCGGAATCTTCGGCATCGAAGGCTGTGACGACGCGGCGAACCTGGCCTATCTCGGCCTCTACGCCCTGCAGCACCGCGGGCAGGAGAGCGCCGGGATCGTGTCGTGGGACGGCGCACAGATGCACGTCGAGCGCGGCATGGGGCACGTCTCGGACATCTTCAAGGAGAAGGTCCTCGCCCGCCTGCCCGGCAAGCGCGCCATGGGTCACACGCGCTACTCGACCTCCGGCACCAGCGTCATCGCCAACGCGCAGCCGATCGTGGTCAAGACCTCGATGGGCCCGCTCGGCATCATCCACAACGGCAACCTGACCAACGCCGTCGAGATCCGCCGCCGCCTCGAGCAGGAAGGCTCCATCTTCCAGACCACCAGCGACACCGAGGTGATCCTGCACCTGATGGCGCGGGAGCCGCGGCGCGACGTGGTGGAGTCCTTCATCCTGGCGCTGGAGCAGGTGCGCGGCGCCTACTCGCTGCTGCTGATCACCAACGACGGCCTGGTCGCGGCCCGCGACCCGAACGGCTTCCGGCCCCTGGCCATTGGGGACCTGAACGGCTGCGCCTGCTTCGCCTCCGAGAGCTGCGCCTTCGACCTGCTGGAGGCGAAGCCGGTGCGCGAGCTCGGCCTCGGCGAGGTGGTGGTGGCGCGCGGCGGCGGCATCGAGACCTATCGCCTGCAGCGCGCTCCCGAGCCGGCCCGCTGCATCTTCGAGCACGTGTACTTCGCGCGCCCGGACAGCAAGGTGTTCGGCGACTCGGTGTCGCAGACCCGGCTGCGCATGGGCGCCCGCCTGGCGCGCGAGGCGCCGGCGGTTGCCGACATCGTGGTGCCGGTGCCGGACAGCGGTCTGTTCGCCGCCCTCGGCTACAGCCGCGAGTCGGGGCTGCCGCTCGAGTTCGGCCTGATCCGCAACCATTACGTCGGCCGGACCTTCATCGAGCCGAAGCAGTCGATCCGCCACTTCGGCGTCAAGGTCAAGCTCAACCCCATCCGCGAGCTGATCGCCGGCAAGCGGGTGGTGCTGGTCGACGACTCGATCGTGCGCGGCACCACCTCGCGCAAGATCGTGCGCATGGTGCGCGACGCCGGCGCCGCCGAGGTCCACGTCCGGATCTCGGCGCCGCCGACCGAGTGGCCCTGTCACTACGGGATCGACACCCCGACCCGCGGCGAGCTGATCGCCTCGGACCACAGCGTCGAGGAGATCCGCCGCTTCATCGAGGCCGACAGCCTCGCCTACCTCTCGCTCGACGGCCTGCTCGGGTCGGTCAGCGGCCCGCGCGACAGCTACTGCACCGCCTGCTGGACCGGCGACTACCGCGTCCCCATCTCCGCCGAGGACCGCCGCCAGGCCGAGCTCTTCCCGATCCGCGCCGAAGACCAGGCATAGGACGGCGCAGGTGGCCTACTCGATCTGGCCGGCGCAGTTCACCATGTAGGTGAAGTACGTCGCGCCGCACCCGGCCGTGCAGTCGCTACCGCCGCCGGAATGGTCTCCGCCGCCGTCGCCGCCGCCGTCGTTCAGGTGAGACGCACCGCGGCGGTTGGCGTGATCGCCGCCGTGGTCGTCGTCGCCGCCGCCGCAGCTGTTGTCGCCGCCGCCGCCGTTGTCCCACAGCGGGGACGAGCCCTGATGATCGCCGTGGTCGCCCGCGTCGCCGCCGCATTGCTGCTGCCCGCCATGCCCGTCGTCGAAGATGCCGATGCCGTGCTGGGCGAGGCCGCTCTGCCCATCGCCGTGGTGACAATCGCCGCCGCCGCCGTTGCCGTCGTTGAGATGGCTGCGGTCGCCCCCTTCGCATCCGCAATCGTCGTCGCCGCCGCCACCACCGTCGCCGTTGTTGAGATGGCTGCGGTCGCCCCCTTTGCATCCGCTGCCCGACGTACAGGCCTGCGAGCAGGGGAAGAGGGTGCCCGCGGCCCAAGCCTGCTGGTGCCCCTGGGTCGGGGAATCGAGAGACGCGTGAGCGGCGACGAAGACCGTCGTGCCGAAGGTGATGGTGCCCAGCGGGATGGTGAACATGAAGCTGGTGACCTCGGGCGAGAAGGTCTTCCGGTAAGGGAACTGGCTCAGGTTCGGCTGGCCGCCGCTCTGGGGAATGCCCGCTAGCGTCGTGGCGACGGCCACGTCGAGCCGGCTGATCGTGAAGTCCCCGGTTGTGGCGACGGTCACGTACAGGTTGGTCTGGTCATTTGACACGATCACGTTGCCGGCGGGGGTGGAGCCGTTGGCGAGCAGCGGCTCGGTGCCAGGATTGTTGATCACGCAAGGCTGGGCCTGCGCGCTCCAGCTCCAGAGGCCCAGGAAGGCGATAGCGGCGAGCTGTTTCATGGTCGAAGTTCCCTCCAGTTTGAATGAGGTCCGAACCCAACGCCGACGCCGCAAGCCCTGCCGCCTGGCGTGGAAGCGAATGCGCGGCAGGCGATCGCTGCATCGTGTCACGGTGGATCATATAGAAAGGCCGCCGTCAATGATTCGATCAATGGACCTGTGTCAATAAGATAAAATGTGATCATTCTTGCGGGCCCGGCGGGACCCATTACCTCGCCATGGGCCGCAGGCGGCCAGTCCCGAGGCGAGGTAGACTTCTCGCGGCATGGCCGGCGCCAGCGACGAGCCCGACACCGAGGCGGTGCATGCTCACCTGCTCGAGCTGCAGGACCGGATCTGCGCGGCGCTCGAGGAGGCGGACGGCCGGCAGCGCTTCGGCGAGGAGCGCTGGGAGCGGGAGGGCGGCGGTGGCGGGCGGTCGCGGGTGCTGCGGGACGGCGGCGTCTTCGAGCAGGCGGGGGTCGGCTTCTCTCGCATTCATGGCGCGGGGCTGCCGGCGGCGGCGACCGCGCACCGGCCGGACCTGGCCGGGCGGGGCTTCGCCGCGACCGGCGTCTCGGTCGTCCTGCACCCGCACAACCCCTACGTGCCGACCAGCCACATGAACGTCCGCTTCTTCGCGGCGGACAAGACCTGGTCGGGAGACGACGCGGTCTGGTGGTTCGGCGGCGGCTTCGACCTCACGCCCTACTACCCCTTCGTCGAGGACGCCCGCGCCTGGCACCAGCAGGCGCGGCAGGCCTGCGAGCCTTTCGGCCCCGAGGTCTACCCGCGCTTCAAGCGCTGGTGCGACGACTACTTCTATCTCCGGCACCGTGGAGAGACCCGCGGCATCGGCGGCCTCTTCTTCGACGACCTGGCGGAGTGGGGCTTCTCGCGCTGCTTCGAGCTCATCCGCCGGGTGAGCGACGCCTACCTGGCCGCGTACCTGCCGATCGTCGAGCGCCGCCGCGGCACGCCTTTCGGCGATCGCGAGCGCCAGTTCCAGCTCTATCGCCGCGGCCGTTACGTCGAGTTCAACCTCCTCTACGACCGCGGCACCCTCTTCGGCCTGCAGTCCGGAGGCCGCACCGAGTCGATCCTGATGTCGCTGCCGCCCCTGGTGCGCTGGCAGGTCGGCTGGCATCCCGAGCCCGGCTCCCCCGAGGAGCGCCTGGAGCGAGAGTTCCTACATCCGCGCGACTGGTTGCAGGACTGAGTGGGGCATCCCGTTCCCTCCCTTCCCCTCCCCGAGGACGAGGCCCCCCCTCCCCCTTCCCTCCCTCTGGGCTCGTATGGGCGAGGGGTCATA
>DATNKH010000623.1:0-2113 GCA_035603475.1 Thermoanaerobaculia bacterium | reverse complement strand
CGCAGGCGATCCTGCCGGCGCCCTGCCGCCGCAGCTCGTCGACGGCCGCCGCGAGGGCGCCGCGGGCCATCCGGGTGGCGCCGTCCAGGGCGCGGCCGACCAGGTCCTGGGCCGCGCCGAGAGGCAAGCCGCGAGCGGCGTGAAAGGGTTGATTGCCGCCAGGGCTGTCGCGGTCGACCAGCTCGATCCGCCGCCGCACGAGCACCGCGGGGGTGGCGAGAGGTCCGGAGAGGGCGACCAGCGCCGCCCACCCCGAGTGGACGCGGAGGCCGAGGGCGGCGTCCGCGGGCACGCCGGTTGCGATTGGATCGGACACTGAGGCGGCGACCGCCGGCATGGCGATGACTCCCTGGCGAACCGGGCGTCGACGACGAAGTGGATAGAGGATATCAGAGGCGATCGGGGCCAGCGCGCCGCCCGCGTCCTGGTAATGGGTCAGATTCCTCGCGAGGGTCCATCCCCCCTCTGAGCCCGTATGGGCGAGGGGTCCAAGGCTATTGGGCGGCGCCGGAGGACTACGACCCCTCGCCCATACGGGCTCAGAGGGGGATGAACCCTCGCGAACCTGACCCACTACCCGCGTCCGGCGTGTGGCAAGATCGGCTGCGATGGACGCCCGCCGCCCGCAGGCCGCCGGTTGCGCCGCGCCGGCGGCCGGCGGGCGGCTGGAAGTGGCTGGCTGGCTGGCCGCCTACCTCGCCGTCCTGGCATCGGCCATGGCCGCCGGCTATCGGATGTGGGTGCCGTGGCCCTACGTCAACCTGCTTCCCCGCGAGCTGCTGGTGGAGCGCCTGGCCGAGTCGCTGTGGAACCTCCACTCCCAGCCGCCGCTGCTGAACCTCGTTCTCGGCGGCGCGCTCGCTCTCGAGGCGGCCGGTGGCGCCGCGATCGAGACCTGGCTCTTCGTGCTGCAGGCTCTCCTCGGCGGGGTGGTGGTTGCGGCCACCGCGGTCCTGCTGCTCCGGCTCCGGCTGCGCCGCTGGCTGCGCGCCGCGGTGATGGCGCTGCTGTTGCTCGATCCGGCGTTCTACTACTTCGTCACTCTGTTCTTCACCCCCATCTACGAGCTCCTCTTCATGAGCCTTGCCGCGGTCGCCGTGCATCGGTTCGTCTGCCGGCCCGGCGCCGGGGCCTTCGCCGGCCTCTGTGTGCCGGTGGTGGCCCTGGTGTATGGCCGCGCCCTCTTCCATCCCGTGTGGGCGGGCGCCGTGCTCGCCGCCGTGGCGGCAGGCGGCGGCCACGCCGCCACCACCGCGGTGCGGCGCCGCATCGCGGTGGTGCTGGCGCTCGCCGCCGTCTCGCTCGCCGCCTGGCCGCTCAAGAACGCGCTGCGGTTCGGCGTCTGGGGCTTCTCGAGCTGGCAGGGCTACAACCTGTCGCGCGGGTTCGCGATCGCGCCGCCGCCGGCGTGGGCCCTCTTCTCCTGGGAACGGTTGCCGGGAGCCGGCGCCGCGCGCGCCGGAGCTCTCGCCCTGGTTCCCGAACGCTTCCGGGGCATCCCGGCGCTGACGATGACCGCGAAGGCCGACGGCTCGCCGAACTGGAACCACTACGCCATGATCGCGGTGTCCGCGGAGCTCGGCCGCCAGGCCCTGGCAATCATCGTCCACCAGCCCGGGAAGGTGGCGGTCAAGGCGCTCGACAACTATCTACGTAAGTTCTGCCGTTCGCCGGTCGAGGTGGGAGAGGGCGCCTTGCGCAGGGCGCTGTTCGCGGCCTGCTTCCCCCTGCTCTGCGCCGCCGCGGCCTGGCGGATCTTGCAGCTGCGCGCCGCCGACCGGCCCGCGGCGATCACCCTCGCCTTCCTGCTCACGACGGTGCTATGGGTGCTGGCAATGGCTCTCTTCGTCGACGGCGACGAGGCCTGGCGCCTGCGCTTCTCGACACAGCTCCCCCTCTGGATCGGCGCCGCCGCCGCGCTCGACGGCTGGCTGCCCCGCCGGTCCGCCTACTAGTGCGGAACGTGGGGCGGCTCGGTCCGCTCGGCGGCGTGGCCGGGGCGGGCGGGGTGCGCGGTGCAGGGGCCGAAGGCGGCCATGCGGTCGTTGGCGGCGAGGAGCGGCAGGCCGGCGGCGGCGAGGGCGGCGCGATCGGCGTCGTCGTCCGCCCAGGT
>DATNKH010000622.1:0-5522 GCA_035603475.1 Thermoanaerobaculia bacterium | reverse complement strand
CGGGTGAGGCCGAAGCGGTCCTTGAACTGCGCGATCGCGCAGTTCAAGGACCGCTTCGGCCTCACCCGCAAGTGGGCCATCCCGCTGCTCGAACACCTCGACGCCAGCGGCGTCACCCGCCGCGCCGGCGACGACCGGCTGGTGGCGAGGGCGCCCGCGGTCCATCCGCCGGCCGACCTGCAGGAGGGCGTGTGAAGACCATCGCCGTCGTCGGCGCCTCCGCCAGCCGGCAGAAGTTCGGCAACAAGTGCGTGCGCGCCTACCGGGACGCCGGCTACCAGGTCTATCCGGTCAATCCGTCCGAGCGCATGATCGAGGGCCTGCCGGTCTTCCGCACCCTGGCCGACGTGCCGGCGCCGCTCGAGCGCATCAGCGTCTACCTGCCGCCGCCGCTGACTCTGGCGCTGCTGCCGGCGATCGCGCGCGCTGTGACCGCCGGGAGCGCCGCCGCGACCGAGGTCTGGTTCAACCCCGGCTCCGCCGACAACGCCGTCCTCGCCGAGGCCCGCCGCCTGGGCATCGCCGCCCGTCCAGGCTGCAGCATCGTCGACATCGGCCGCCGCCCCGGCGAGTACCCGGAATAGGCGCGACGACGAGTGGTCGTGGGGCCAAAGCTCACTCCCAGCGACCCAGCGACTTGACCACTTGACTTACGCCTTGTTACCGCCTACAATCCTCGGCGAATGCGGCTTCGGTTAATGCGACTGCCCCCCGGAGAGAGATCGGGCGTGAGGGGCGGGGGAGTGGCTTTTGACTCAAATAGTTAGACGGCGTAGTCTCAGCTTCGGAGCGGCGTCCGGAGCCGAGCAGGCGCCAGAAGGACAACGGGAAAGTCGAGATTCCTGGTCTCTAATGCCAATGCGCCCAGATCACGTGGATTTAATGATCCAGTATGCGTTGGCGGTAGCCAACGAGGCAGACGACTACCGTGATCGCGAGCTCGGGCCAATCCATCTTCTGAAATACATCTATCTGGGCGATTTGGCTTTCGCAAGGGAGAATCAGGGCACGACCTTTTCGGGAACGCCGTGGAGATTTCATAAGTTTGGGCCCTGGGCGCAGGAACTCTACGCTCACATCCAATCAGCGGCAACGAGGATCGGCGCGCAAGAGAGACACTTCTCAAGTCAGTATCAAGAAGACAATACCCGCTGGCAGCTCCTCGACGTAGATACCTCTGAGCTCGAGAGGCGACTGCCTCGACCAGTGGCAAGCGCCATTCGAGGCAACGTTTCGCAGTTTGGCAATGATACCGTTTCGCTTCTCCATTTCGTGTATCGAACGCCCCCGATGCTGGCGGCGGCTCCGGGAGAATCGCTGCAGTTTGACCATCCCGCTGAAGAGGCGCCGCCTCGGTCGCCGGCACTGACGAGTACAAGCGACAAGCCCTTGCCGGTCATCTCAAAGACCAAGATCAAGAAGCTCAAAGCAAGGATCGAGAAGATCTTCGAGGAGAGAACGGCACGGGAACAGCGAGAGTTGGTGGCCCCTGATCCTCCGCCGCTCTACGACGAAGTCTATTTTCAGGGCGTCGAGTGGTTGGAGGAACTTGCCGGATCGCCAGTCGAGGAGACCCGCGGCAAGTTGACTTTCGACAACTCGATCTGGAAGTCGCCGGGAAGGCGCGATCCTGAGCTACCCTGATATTTGCCTTCAGGCAATGATGTCTTCCTGGTGGACTCAGACCCAGGATGGCATCGTCCGGCCCGGTCGATTGATATGGGCCTACGTCCCCCACGTCGACCAGCATCCCTTCGTCATTGTTCCAGAAGGGAGAACTGACCCAGAGGATCATTCGAGCGCAGACTACCGATTCCAGACGTTCAAGATCAAGAATCCGCCTCCCGCCACGAGACTGCCCGTAGCCGGTCTCCCTCACTTTCAAGACGAGGTCAGGCTCGTCTATAGAGCGAAAAGGCGCCCAATGCTGATCCTTAGCGGCAGTGGTTCGCCCGTGGATCCGGCACTGAGGGTCGGTGCGGCCAGATACCAGACGAACCCTACCATCTTGGCAGCTCCTTACTATAGCTGCGACAGCAGGTGGAATAGGGAATTCGTCGCGCGGATCATGCGCTGTGCCTATTCACAGTATATGTTTGATTATCTTCCTATTCCCGGCGGCAGGGAATCCATCCTTCGCCTGAACCATGTTCAGCCCATCGGTGCGCACAGCGAGGCTTATGAGCTTACAGGGTACTGCTTGAGCGCTCCTGCCCTTGCCGTGGTCGAGCAGCAGTTCCGGTGGTTTCGCCAGGGGGTCTTGGAGAAGGCGACGGAGCTCTTCGAGATAAGAAATACCCTTTTGGAAGACACCTAGAAAGGCGGGATCTTGCACTCCTCTGCCACCCTCCCATCCTCGCCGCCTGCCGCCCTCTCCGACGCTGCGCTCCTCGCGCGGCTGGTGGCGTTCGACTCGACGAGCCGCAACAGCAACCTGCCGCTGGCCGACTTCCTCTGCGGGTATCTCGACCGGCCGGGGATCCGAGTGCGGCGGAACCCCTCGGCAGGCGGCGACAAGGTGAACCTGATCTTCGAGGTGGGGCCCGAGCTGGAGCCGGAGCCGGAGCGGCACCCCGGGTTCTCAGGTCGTGGGTCAGCTTCCCTCGGCGTCCCTTTGGGCGAGGGGCCAGAGTCCTCCGCCCCCGCAATCTCGGCCCCTCGCCCAAAGGGACTCCGAGGGAAGCTGACCTACGACCAACGCCCGGGGTTGGTGCTGTCCGGACACATGGACGTGGTGCCGGCGGAGGAGAAGGAGTGGGAGAGCGATCCCTTCACCCTCGTGGACCGCGGCGACCGCTGGGTCGGGCGCGGGGCCTGCGACATGAAGGGCTTCCTGGCGCTTGCCACCAACCTGGCGCTCGCGGTGAGCGGGCGGCGGCTCGCCCATCCCCTCGCCCTGCTCTTCACCTACGACGAGGAGGTGGGGACCCTGGGCGCGCGCCGGCTGGTCGACAGCTGCCCGGAGGCGCGGGCGCTGCCGGCGAGCGTGGTGATCGGCGAGCCGACCTGCCTGCGGGTGGTGCGCGCCCACAAGGGCCACATGACGATGCGCATCACCCTCCACGGCCGCAGCGCCCACAGCGGTTATCCTCACCTCGGCAGCAACGCCATCGAGCCCGCCGCCGAGGTGATCGCGGCTCTCGCCCGGCTGCGCCGCGAGCTGGCCGCGGAAGGCGCGGCGCACGCCGAGCTGTTCCCGGAGGTGCCCTTCGTGCCGCTCAACGTCGGCAGGGTGCAGGGCGGCGCCGCCATCAACGTGGTGCCCGACCGCTGCATCGTCGAGCTCGGCCTGCGGGCGCTGCCGGGAGTCGACTCGCGGCGGCTGGCCGAGCGCGTCGAGCAGGCGGCGCGGGCGGCCGCGGCTCCCTTCGTCCCTGACGTGGAGGTGCTCGCCGACAGCCCGCCGCTGCTGGTGCCGGAGGAGGCGCCCTTGCTGCGCCGGCTCTGCTCCCTCGTGGGCCAGCGCGAGACCGCCACTGTCTCTTTCGCCACCGACGCCGGCTGGCTGCAGAGCCTGGGGATGGACTGCGTCCTCTTCGGCCCCGGCTCGATCGACGCGGCGCACCGCCCGAACGAGCACGTGCCCAAGGCCGACCTGGCCGCGGCCCGTGCGGTGCTCGAGCGCGCCATCGAAGGCTGCTGCCTGCCGGCCTGATTCGCCATGCCGAGCAAGCGCCCGCAGCACCCGGCGGCCGGACCGGACACCCCGCCGCGCGCCGAGCACCCGGAGATCCCGGAGATCCCGGAGACCCCGGAGATCATCGAGGCCGATTGGACCTGGACCGGAGACGGGTTCGCTCCCGGCGTGCAGCTGCGTGTCGGCGACGACGGCCGCATCGAGGAGGTCGGCCAGCTCGGCGTGGAGGCGGCAGCGACGCGCCGGCTGCCGGGCCAGGCGCTGCTTCCCGGCCTGGTCAGCGCGCATTCGCACGCTTTCCAGCGCGCCCTGCGCGGCCGGGGCGAGCGGTTCCCGGCGGGGGCCGGGAGCTTCTGGAGCTGGCGCGAGGCGATGTACGAGCTGGCCGAGGGCCTGGACGGCGCCGGCTTCGAGAGCCTCTGCCTGCAGACCTTCCGCGAGATGCGCGCCGCCGGCGTCACCGCGGTCGGTGAGTTCCACTACTTCCACCACGAGCGGACGCACCGGCGGCGCGCGTCGCTCGACTACGGCCTCGACGCCCGCGTGCTGCGCGCCGCCGCCACGGCAGGCATCCGTATCGTGCTGCTCGAGACCTATTACCGGACCGGCGGCTTCGACCAGCCGCTGGCCGGCGCGCAGCGGCGATTCGCGACGCCGTCGCCGGCGGTCTTCTGGCAGCAGATGGATCGCCTCGCCGGCTGCCTCGCGGGGCCGGCCCAGACGCTCGGCGCCGCCGTCCACAGCCTGCGCGCCGCGCCGCCCGAGGACCTCGGCGCGATCTACGAGGAGTCCCGCCGCCGCGGGCTGGTGCTCCACATGCACGTCGAGGAGCAGCGACGCGAGATCGCCGACTGCCTGGCGTTCTACGGCCGCCGCCCGATGCAGCTGGCGCTCGCCACGCTGCCGGCGGCGGAGGGCTTGACCGCGGTGCACTGCACCCACACCGCTCCCGAGGACATGGAGCGCTTCCTCGCGGCCGGCGGCACGGTCTGTGTCTGCCCGCTGACCGAGGCCAACCTCGGCGACGGCCTGCCCGACCTCGCCCTCCCTTACCGGCGGCGGGACCGGCTCAACTGGCTCAGCATTGGCACCGACTCGAACGCCCGCATCTCGCTGCTCGAAGAGATGCGTTGGCTCGAGTACGGCCAGCGGCTGCGCGGCGAGAGCCGCGGCATCCTGCGCGGTGGCGGCGGCGGCGCGGTGGCCGCCAGCCTGCTGCGCGCCGCCACCGCCGGCGGCGCCCGCGCCCTCGGCCTGCCGTGCGGCGAGCTGGCGCCCGGCTGCTGGGCGGACCTCGTGGCCGTCGACCTCGGCCACCCGTCCCTCGCCGGCTGGGAGCCGGCCACCCTGCTCGAGTCGCTGATCTTCGGCGCCGGCGACGAGGCGATCGTCGCCACCGCGGTGGGCGGCGAGTGGCGGCGGCGCGGCGATCGGGAAGCGGAGGAGAGCTGAGATGTGCGGACGCTACACCCTGACCGCCCCGGGGGAGATCGTCGCCGAGATCTTCGAGCTGGTGGACGTGCCGCCGATCCTCCCCCGCTACAACCTGGCGCCGACCCAGGAGGCCGCCGTGGTGCGGGTCGTCGCCCGGGGAGCGCCGCGCTCCCTCGCGCCGCTGCGCTGGGGGCTGGTCCCGTACTGGGCCACCGATCCCACGGTCGGCAACCGCATGATCAACGCCCGCGCCGAGAGCGTCGCCGAGAAGCCTGCCTTCCGCGACAGCTTCCGCCGCTGGCGGTGCCTGGTGCCCGCCGACGGCTTCTACGAATGGCAGAAGCTCGCGCCGAAGGTGAGGCAGCCCTACCTGGTCCGCCGCCAAGACCGTCTCCCCTTCGCCTTCGCCGGCCTCTGGTCGTCCTGGCGCGGCCCGGAAGGCGGCCGCCTC
>DATNKH010000621.1:0-5021 GCA_035603475.1 Thermoanaerobaculia bacterium | reverse complement strand
CGGCGCCTGGAGAGACCGGCGGCGCCCTCGACTCGCAGCGCTTCCGCGCGGCGGTGGCAGCCGGCGACGCGACGCTCGTGGCCGCGTACCTGCGGCGGGACCCGGCGCTCGCCGGCAGCCGCGACGAGCGCGGCCGCTCGGTGCTCGAGATCGCCTGCCTCGCCGGGCGGCGCGAGGTCGCGGAGCTGCTGCGGCGGCAGCCTGGCCGGCCCCAGGCGCTCGAGCTGGTGGAGGCGGCGCTGGCTGGAGACGCGGAGCGGGTGCAGTGGTGGCTCGGCAAGGCGCCCGCCCTGGTCAACGAGCCGGACGCGACGGGCTTCAACGCCGTGCACGCGGCGGCGCTGGCCGGCAAGCCGGCGCTGGCGATGGCGATGACGGTCCGCGGCGCCGACTTCAACGCGCTCTCGGCCGATGCGCCGCGCCGGACGCCGCTGCGGCTGGCGGCCGAGGGTCCCGACGACGAGACCGCCGACGAGCTGGTCGACCTGATGGTGGGCAACGGCGGCGATCCCAACGCCGAGCAGGGCGACGGCGTCACGCCGCTGCACGCGGCCGCCGCCGCCGGCCGCCGCGAGTCGATCCGGTTGCTGATCTGGTCCGGCGCCGACGCGGGGCGCCTGACGCCGGCCGGCGAGACGGCGCTGGCGCTCGCCGAGCGGCACGGGCGCGGCGCGGCCGCCGCGCTGCTGCGCGAGGCCGAGCGGCTGCCGCGCGCGCACCGCAGCTCTCGCTTCGCCGTCACCGCCGGCGGCGGGCGCTTCGAGCGGCCGGCGCAGCCGGCGCTGCCGCTGACCGTGATCAACGAGTACGTGGCGGTGTCGCACGGCAGCCTGCCGCGGATGCGCGAGCTGCTGGCGCTCTACCCGTCGCTGCTGCTGGTCAACGCGAGCTGGAACGAGCTGGCGGTCGAGGCTGGCGCCCACACCGGCTTCAAGGACGGGGTACGCCTGCAGCTCGACCAGGGAGCGCCGTGCGCGCTGCCCACCGCGGCGATGATGGGCATGACGGCGCACGTCCGAGCGCAGCTGCGTGAAGACCCGCTTCGTATCCACGAGTGCGGCGCCCACAACATGCCGCCGACCTGGTTCCCCGCCATCGGCGGCGGCGGCGCCGAGCAGCTCGAGATCGCCCGGCTGCTGCTCGCCGGCGGCGCCGAGGTGGACGCCCACAAGCGCGGGCAGACCGCCCTGCACTGGGCGGCCCGCGGCGGCCAGGTGGAGATGGCCGAGCTGCTGCTGGCGCACGGCGCCGCGGTGGAGGCGCGGGCATGGCTCACGACCGGCGAGCGCGAGACCACCACGCCGCTGGACCTGGCGCGCCAGGGCGGGCACGGTCCGATGATCGAGCTCCTCCGCCGGCACGGCGCGACCGGGTAGGCCCGCGCGGCGGCCTACCCGGCATCCACGAGCGCGGGCATCCCACCTTGCCAACGCGCAGCAGTCTCTGCTACCATACCTCTCGGTATGGTTAACAATACCCTGGAGTATGGCGCGAACCCTCGATAGGGACGACTGGCTGCGCGCGGCGCGCCTGGCGCTGCTCCGAGGCGGCCTGGAAGCGGTGCGCGTGGCCAAGCTGGCGCGCGACCTGCGGGTGACGAAAGGCAGCTTCTACTGGCACTTCAAGGACCGCGACGAGCTGCTGGAGCTGCTGCTGCGCGAGTGGGAGGCCGAGGGGGCGGCGATCGTCGCGCAGCTCGGCGGCGCGACCGGCCGCCACGCGCTGGCCACGCTGATGCAGGTGCTGATCGAACGCGCCAGGTTGAGCGAAGAGGGCAAGGTCCCCTCCGATGCCGCGATCTTCGCCTGGGCTTCCGTGTCCGCGCGGGTGGCCAGGCGGGTCCAGCGCGCCGAGGAGGAGCGGATCGAGCTGCTCGCGCGGCTTCTCGGCGGCGGCCGCGCCCGAGGGCAAGGGCGCGGCCGCGGGCGCGTCGAGGTCCTCTACCTGGCGTGGCTGGGCTTCGTCGCCCGCGGCCAGCGCGTGCCGGCGTTTCGCAAGCGGTTTCCCGAGATCGCCCGCACCATGCTGGACCTCCTGACATCCACGAGACCGCGGCGCCGCGACCGCCGGCGCACCGCGCCAACCGCCGAGGAGCCGTCATGAAAGACCCGCAGCCGAAGATCGGACCGCTGATGCTCGTCTGGCTGGCCCTCGCCGCGACGACGGCCGGGAGCGCTCGCGGCCTGTTGCCGGGCGAGGAGCTGACGCCTTCCGGCCTGCGGCGCGAGACCGCGGTCTACGTCACGATGCGGGACGGCGTGGAGATCGCCGTCGACGTCTGGCTGCCGGCGAATCACCGGCAGGGGGACCGCTGGCCCGTGCTGATGAAGACCACCCGCTACTGGCGCAGCAACGGCACGGGCTGGGGATTGCGTGCCTTGGCCGCGCTGCACATCGTGCGGGCGGACAGCCTCGTCGACCGGCAGCGGGCCTACTTCAACAGCCGGGGCTACGTCCTGCTCAAGGTGGACGCGCGCGGCAGCGGCGCCTCCGGCGGCCAGCGGGTCGTCGAGTACTCCCCTCGCCGAGATCGCCGACCTCGGCGAGGTCGCGGCCTGGGCGGCGCGGCAACCCTGGTCCAACGGGCGCGTCGGGACCTTCGGCATCTCCTACGACGGCAACACCGCCGAGCTGGCGGCGGTGCCGAACCAGCCGGCGGTGCGCGCGGTCATGCCGCTCTACGACGACTTCGACACCCAGGCCCTGGTGCGGCCGGGCGGCGTCCTGCTCAGCGCCTTCGTCAAGGGATGGGGCGACCTGGTGGCGGGCCTGGACCGCGACGACCTCTGCGCTGCCGCCGGCGTGCATGGTTTCCAATGCCGGAAGGTGCGCTGGATGTCGACGGGGGTCAAGCCGGTGGATGCGGACCCGCGGGGCAGGCACCTCGCAGAGCTGGTCGCGCAGCACCATACTCTCGACATCGCCGCGACCGTCGCGAGAGCCGAGTTCCGCGACGACGCCCTGGTCGTCGCCGGGGACACCTTCCGCTTTCAGGACATCTGTCCCTACGGGCTGCGCCGGCAGATCGAAGCGTCCAAGGTGCCGATGATGGTGTGGTGCGGCTGGATGGACGCAAGCGTCTGCGAGGGGACGCTGATCCGTTATCGATCTTTCTCCAACCCGCAGGTCGTGGTGATCGGACCCCTCTCCCACGGCGGCTCGTTCAACGCCGATCCCTTCGCCGTCTCGCACACCCCGCCCGAGCCGCCGCGGCCCGAGCAGTACAGGATGGAGGCGGATTTCTTCGACCAGGTCCTGCGCCGTGACCCGCCGGAGAAGATCGAATCGGCGATCAGGTACTACACCATGGGCGAAGGCAAGTGGCATTCCACCAAGGTCTGGCCACCGGAAGGTCTGCATACCGAGCGGCTCTATCTCGCCGAGAGTCACGGTCTGAGCGACGCGCCGCCCACCGCCACGTCGGCGAGTGATGCGAGCGATGCGAGTGATCGGAGCGGTGCGAGCGATTCCTACCAGGTGGACTTCACCGCCTCCAGTGGCAAGCAGACGCGGTGGCATACCCAGCTCGGCGGCGATGACGTGATCTATCCGGATCGCGCCGCGGAGGACAAGAAGCTCCTCACCTACACGGGTCCACCGCTCGAGAGCGATCTCGAGATCACGGGCTCTCCGGTCCTTACCCTCGACCTGGCCTCCACGGCAAGTGACGGTGCGGTACACGCCTACCTGGAGGATGTCGCGCCAGGCGGGCGCGTGACCTATCTGGACGAAGGGCTCTTTCGTGTGATCCACCGCAAGGAGGCCGACCCCGCGAGCCTGCCCTACGTGCCGCTCGGGCCGGCCCACAGCTTCCTGCGTCGAGACGCGGAGCCCTTGCGCCCCGGCGAGCCGGCCACCATCCGCTTCGCGCTCTTCCCCACCTCGATCGTCCTGCGGCGGGGCCACCGTCTCCGCCTGGCCCTGGCCGGAGCCGATGCCGGCCTCTTCGAGCGTTACCCGGCCGCGGGGCCGGTGGCCTGGACCGTCCACCGCGAACGAGACCGCGCCTCCTTCCTCGAAGTGCCCGTCAAGCGGCGCTGAGCCCTTACGCGGCGCCACGGTCGGCGGATCTCCCCACGGGCCGCTCAGTAACATCCGCGCCCTTTCTGCGCCTAGTCAAGTGGGCAGGCCGCTCCACCTACCGGGAGCGGGGCCTCGGCCCTAAGAGGAGATCGAGATGTCAACCGAGAAGCCGCAGGCCAATCAACGACCCGCCATCGCCGAGCTCAGCCTTCTGCTCCTGACCCGCACGCTGCCGCCGAGCTTGGAAGGAGCGCGAATCGAGCCGCAGGGCACGGTGATCCATGACCTCAACGGTAAACCGCTCTTCCGCCGCCTCGCGCTCACCGGCGCTGGCGTCTCCGGCTACGCGGACGTGGCGATCGCTCCCGAGCTCGGAGCGCCGCTGGTCGCCGTCTCTCATGGCCAGGCCTGGGACGAGCACGGCCTGCTCGCCGAAGGGAAACGGGTGGCCGCCAACCGTTTCGAGGTGGCCGATGCGGCCGGGGTGCAGTTCGTGGCCTACAGCTTCCCAAAGATCGCCCTCCGGTTCTTCGACCGCGACAACAGGGAGCTGCTGCTGCTCGAGCTCTGGACGTGGGAGCAAGTGCCCGAGCGGCGGGAGACCAAAGAGCCGCCCGGGAACTTCGAGCGCTGGTCGTATCTCGACGAGACGCCGCCCGAGGTCCTGCGCGCCAAGGCCGAAAACCATGACCGCCGGCAAGCGGCGCTGGGGCGGCTCGCGGAGCGGGTGCAGAGCTTCACGCTCCTCGACCGGATCTCGAGCTCCGAGCTCGAGGTGGTGCTGGCGCTCTCTCCTGACTCCCTGTTCGGCGACAGCCGCGACCTCCACTACGGCACCCACACGGCCGACCACGTACCGTGCTATGAGCTGCACGGTCAGGAGACTCCTGTGTGGTGCGTGGCCGCCAGCGTGCAGATGGTGCTCGACTTCTACCGCTACGAGTACACCCAGGTGAGGCTCGCACAAGAGATGGGCCTCGGCACGCTCGCCAATCCCA
>DATNKH010000620.1:0-2170 GCA_035603475.1 Thermoanaerobaculia bacterium | reverse complement strand
CCCTCGTGCGCCCCGCGCGCCGCCGCCTCCATCACGCCGCCGCGCCCGCCGCAGAGCAGCAGCGCGCCCCCGGCGGCGAGGCGCCGGCCGACCTCGCGCGCCAGCGCCAGGGTCGCGGCGTCCGCAGCGGCGCCGCCCATCACGCCGACGATTGGCTCGCGAATCATGTCTCGCGGTCGTCCTGTCGAAGCAGTTCTCTTGCCGCCGGCCAGGCCGCCTCAGGCGGGCGGTGCCGGTGTTGGTGACGGTACCTGGAATAGACGCCTGCGGCTCATGAAGAGGGCGGTGAGCTTCAGCCCGCGCGCGCCCAAGCCTCAGAAAGCGGTATGGATCGTCAGGCCTTGCGCGCCGGGAGCGATCAAGGGTGCGACGCTCACCCGTGCGCGCAGCCGCCGGTTGAGGTGCACCACGGCGCGGCCGACGGTAGTGCCGATCAGCGCCCCGGCCACGACGTCGGAGGCCCAATGAGCATCCTCGCGCATGCGCGCGAAGGCGACCAGCGAGGCGGTGCCGTACGAGGCAATTTCGACCCATAGATGCGGGTATTCGGCGGCGATCACCGAGCCGGCCGCGAACGCCTCCGTGGACTCCCCTGATGGGAACGACGCGTTGCCGCTGAAGGGATGGAAATCGTAGACGCCCTTGTGAGTGGAGGGACGACTGCGGCCGACGACCTCCTTGAGGATCGGCGTGATGACTCCCGCGGCGATGCCGCTTGCGATCAGGCCGTCGAGCGCGGTTTCCTGCGCCTTGGCGTCGTGCCCGAGGAGGCCGCCCGCATAGAAGGCGCCGAGCACTCCGAAGGCGGCGTAACTGCCGAGCGGCCTGAAGTCGTTGGCCAGGTTGGTCTCGAACGAGCTGTTGCCTCGCAGCACCTCGGTGCGCAGGTGCTTGTCCGCCTGGGTGAGCCCCGCGACCCCGGCCACCCCGATCCCGAAGAGCGCCCACTCGCCCCCCGTCCAGTGCGCTGGCGCGGTGAAGACGCTGCGGGCGTCGATGACCAGCAGCTTCCAGACCGGCATCCCGGCGCTCACGCCGTCGGTCGTCTCGGCGGCCTGGGCGGAGGACGGCGCCGCCGGAGCGCTCGCGTCGGCCGGAGAGGCGGCGCTCGTGGCGGACAGAGAAGCGACGCTGCCGGCGGGCGGCGAGGCGAGGCTCCCGGTGGGTGCCGAGGCGACGCTCCCGGCCGTCGGCGAAGCGACGTTTCCGGACGATGACGAGGCGCCGTCTCCATGCGCCGGAGCCGGCGCCGCGGAGCTGGCCGTCTCTGCCTCGGCGGCGTTGCCTGTCGCCGGTGCGGAGCCGGAACCATCGGCCGCCGCCGCGGCGCCTCCGCCTGCCGTCGCGGAGAAAGCGGCTGCCGCGAGGCCCACGCCCTCGGACACGGTCTGCCCCGCGGCGCTCGCCACCGGCGGTGCGGCCACCTCGCGGGCCGCGGCGGCTGGCGGGACCCAAAAGGCCAGAAGCGCCAAGGCTGCTCCACGCAGGAGCGGGGCCAGGTGCCGAATCAGACTGCGACCGCTGCCACCCACCGTTGCTCGATCATGACTGGTCATCGCGCCACTCTCCCTCCCGGCATCGCCGTCCAAAACGACGCGAGACGCGGAGTGCAAGATCCGGACCGGCGCCGGGAGCAACTCCCGTCGCGCGAGGGGGGAGGGTGATGACCAGCCAGGCTCTAGGAACGGGCGCGCTGCCAGAACAGGATCGCCGTCACCACGAAGCCGATCACCACCACGGCGGCGCGGGCCTTCTCCTTGCCGATCACCTGGGCG
Source organism: Thermoanaerobaculia bacterium (assembly GCA_035603475.1). Classification (GTDB taxonomy): domain Bacteria; phylum Acidobacteriota; class Thermoanaerobaculia; order Multivoradales; family UBA5704; genus JASLEW01. The sequence goes on along the minus strand of DATNKH010000620.1, from coordinate 395 downwards.
AGGCGCGCGCCGCCGTAGCCGCCGGCGATCGAGCCGGCCATCATCAGCAGCGCCACCGGCCACACCACCGCGCCGCGCAGGATGAAATAGGCAGCGGCGACGCCGTTGATGCAGAAGCCGAAGAAGTTCTTGAGGCCGTTCATCGCGAAGATGTTGGTCAGCCCCAGGAAGCCCAGCACCGCCAGCATCAGGATGCCGATGGCGGCGCCGAAGTAGCCGCCGTAGATCGAGATCGCAAACTGGAAGAGGATCGCGGTCAGCCAGCGCCCGCGGGACAGCCGCAGGCTGGGGGGGGCGTCGGCGGTGCCGGTGCCGCCAGCGGCGGCGGCGAGAGGGCGGTCGGCGCGCGCCGCGGCTGGCGCGCCTTCGGCTGGGGCGTCCTCCGCGGCTGCCGC
>DATNKH010000619.1:0-3215 GCA_035603475.1 Thermoanaerobaculia bacterium | reverse complement strand
GCAGCGCGACAGCGCGCGTGCGGCGTCCTCGCCGGCCGCCACCGCCGAGAGATAGGCCGGCAGCAGCGCGCGCTGGCGCTCCATCTCGCGCGCCGGATCGGCGGCGAGGTCCCAGAGCTCGAGGGCGCGGTGCAGGGCGGCGCCCGACGCCATGGCCAGCTCGCGGCCATCGACCGCGGTCGCGGCGGCCCCGGAGCCGCGCCTGCCAGCTCTGCCTGCTGCCGCGCCTTCGGCGCCGCTCTCGCCCCGATCTTCGAGCGTCCCCGCCGGTGGGTCCGCCGCGGCCGCCGCTTCGCGCAGCTGGGCATGGGCCTCCTCCGAGGCGGCGGCGCCGAAGGGCCGCGCCATGCGAGCGGTAGCAGCGGCCCGCCAGCCGGCCAGGAGGGCGGCCTGGGCGGCGACCGCCGCCGGTGGCGCCAGCGCCTCGCCGCGCGCCGGCCCGCCGGGTGTGGCCACCGCCTCCCGTGCTGCGAGCGCCGGGAAGCGCCAGGTCACTCCTTCCGGATCGACGAGCCGCCCGCCGTCGTCCCGCCAGAGCCGCTGCAGGTCGGGGCAGCCCTGCCGCCACGCCAGCAGCTGCAGATGGGTCCGGGCCTGCTCGGGAAGCCGCGGGTCGGCCGGCTGCCGCGGCCAGTCGCCGGCCAGCACCAGCCGGTCCTTGGCGCGCGTCATCGCCACGTAGAGGGTGCGCACGCGCTCGGCGGCCTCGACCTCGAGGCGCCGCTCCTCCACCAGGTCGAAGCCCGGGGTGACGGCGCCCAGCAGGCGGTACTCGCAGCCGTCCGGGCCGGCACCGGGCGGGCTCCCCACCGCCGTGGCCGGCCGCTCGCCGCCTCCGGGCTTGTGCAGCTGCGGCAGGTAGACGTGCGCGAAGTCGAGGCCCTTGGCGCCGTGGATGGTGAGCACCTGCACGGCGTCCTCGGCCCCTTCCGGCGGCTTGCCCTCCTCCGCGTCGCGGCCCGTCGCGACGTCTTCGCGGAGCGCCCGCAGCACCGCCGCGACGTCGCCGCTGCCCTGCTCGAGCTCGACCAGCAGGCGGCGGAAGAAGCGCTCGAGATTGGCCAGGCGATAGCCGCCGAGATCGCGCGCGGCGGCCGTCGCGTCGAGCAGCAGCAGCCGCCGCAGGCGCTCGACGAAGACGTCCGCCGGCTCGGCGAAGAAGGCTTCCCGCAGCACCGCGAGCTGCTCGATCGCGGCCAGCAGGCTGAGCTCCCACCCCGCCACCCGCTCGAGACCCGGCACTCCCGCGGGCAGCTCGCCGGCTGCCGCCTCGACCGCCCGGCGCACCGCCGCGAGCCCTGCCGCGGAAGGACGGTGCAGCTCGGTCAGCAGGCGCGGCAGCTCGTGGCGCCACAGCGGCAGCAGGGCGGCGTCCGGCACGCCGACCGCCGGCGAGCGCAGAGTGGTGATCAGCGCCAGGTGGTCCCCGGGGTCGAGCACGGTGCGCACCGCCGCCGCGGCGTCGATGACCTCGCGCCGCCGGTAGTACTGCTTGTCGCGGCCGACGGCGAAGGGGATGCCGGCGCGCCGCAGGGCGTCGAGGTAGATCTCGAGGTCGCCGGTCGAGCGCAGCAGGATCGCCGCGTCGCGCCAGGGCACCGCGTGCCGCTGGTGGAGCTCGAGCAGGTCGGCGGCGATCGCCTCGGCCTCGAGCGCGGCGGCGCTGACCGGCTGGGGCGCCGGCGGGTCGCCGCCGCTGATGGCCTGGGAGGACCGCGGCTCGTCGCCGGTCACCATCTCGAGTGACAGCGGCTCGCCGCCGCCGTCGGCCTCGCCGTCCGCGGCCGGCAGCCATGACACCCAGTGCTCGACCGGCGACCGACCGCCGGCGGTGAAGCCGCGGTCGGCGGCGCGGCGCTCGCACGGCAGCAGCGGCGCGAACGGCGGCTGCACTCCCGGCCGCTCGCGCATCACCGGTCCGACGACGCGGGCCACCTCGCCCAGCACCGCCGGCACGGAGCGGAAGTTCTCGACCAGCTGGCGCACCTCGCCGCCGCCCTCCTCCACCCGCGCCACGAACCCCTCGTAGGCCCGCAGGTCGGCGCTGCGCCAGCCGTAGATCGACTGCTTCGGATCGCCCACCAGGAAGAGACCGGGACGCTCGTCCGCCGGGCCGTCCAGGGCGAGCCAGCGCAGCACCTCGCATTGCGTGGCGTCGGTGTCCTGGAGCTCGTCGACCAGCAGCTGGTCGATGGCGCGGCGCAGCTTTGCCCGCACCTCCGGGTGGGTCGCCAGCAGCTGCCGGGCGCCACGCAGGAGAGAGTCGAAGGTGGCGATGCCGCGCCGCCGCAGCTCGCCCTCGACCCCGGCGAGCAGGGGCGCGAGCGCCAGCCGTCCATGACGCAGCCGCTCGGGGTCGAGATCGTCCAGGTGATCGAGCAGCCGGGCCACCGCGCCGGCGCGGTCCGCCAGCTCTCCGCAGACCTCGCCCAGGCGCTCCCGCTCCTGCCGGCCGAGGCGGCCGTGTCCCCAGCCGGCGAGGTGCTTGCGGAGGTTGGGCGGCAGCGCCTCCGCGCAGCGCCGCTCGAGGGCCGCGATCTCCGCGGCCACTCTGTCGTCCGGCGCGGCGGCGGTCCCGGTCCCGGGACCCGCGGCGCTCTCGGCCGCGTGTGCTGCCGGGGCGTCCGGCGTCCCCGGCGGAGGCGGGTCGAGCTCCGCGAGCCCGTCGATCGCGGCGAGCCCGTCGATCGCGGCGAGCGCGTCGATCGCATCGAGCCCGTCGATCGCATCGAGCGCAGCGAGGGCGCCGAGAATGCCGGCGGCGTTGCGCAGCCGGCTGCCCTTCAGCCGCGGCGCGAGCAGCTCCCGCAGGCCGGCGCAGGCGACGGCGATGCGGCGCCGCAGCCGGGGCCAGGCGTCGCCGGCGAAGGGATCCCGGCGCAGGGCCGCGGCCGTCATGCCGCCGTCGACCAGGGCGGCCAGGGCCTCCGCCACCTCCCGCGGGCCGTACCCCTGGGCGGCGAGGGCCAGCAGGTGCGGATCGCCCGGCGTGCCGTAACCCGGCCGCAGGGCGGCCTCGACGGTCTCGGAGATGACCTGCTGCAGCAGCCTGCCGTCCGCGTCGATCTGCAGCCGCGGGTGCACTCCAGCTTCGAGGGGATGGGCGGCCAGCAGGCGGAAGCACCAGGCATGGATGGTCTCGACGGTCAGGTGATCGAGGGCGGCGAGCAACGCCCGCGCCCGCCGCGCCAGCTCGGGCGGCGGCGGCAGGCCGG
>DATNKH010000618.1:0-10103 GCA_035603475.1 Thermoanaerobaculia bacterium | reverse complement strand
CGCCGCCCGCCGGTCCGCCGGCAGGCTCGCGAGCCGCCGCTTGGCGAGGTCGGCGATGGCGGCGGTGCGGCCGAGGCGCCGCAGCGCCAGCGTCTCCATGACGAAGGGCTCCTCGGCCTGCGGCCGCGCGGCGCCCAGGCGCTGCGCCACGTCGCGGAGCTCCTCCCAGCGCTTCTGCGCGAGGGCGGCGGCGCCGAGCGCGGCGTCGAGCGCGACCTGCCGCTCTTCGGTCGTGGCGGCGGTGCGGCAGGCACGGAGGATCGGCAGGGCCTCGGCCTCGGACTCGTCGATCGCGAGAGCCGCGGCGGCGCAGCGCGTGTGCTCCGCGTCGGCCGCGGCGCCGCGCGTCCAGAGAGCGGAGAAGGGCGGCAGCCGGAGGTCGCCGGCCGGATCCTTGGACACCTCGCGAGCCCAGTCCAGCCATTGGCGGGCGCCGGCCAGGTCGCCGGCGGCGAGGCGGCGCAGCGCCTCCGCCCCCAGGGTCGCCGGCGCGGTGCTGACCGCGACGAGGCGGTAGCCGCCGCCCTCGCGTACCACGAAGAACTCCTCCGTCTCGCCCTTGAGCACGGTGCTGTAGTCGATGCGGTACCCGACCTTGTCGTCGCCGGTGACCGTCTCCCGCATCGCCGCGAAGCCGAGCTCCATGGCCAGGTCGGGCGGCAGGCTGGTCGTGTCGCTGATCTTCTTGCGCCCCTGCTGCTGCTCCTTCTCCAGCCTGTCCAGGAGCGCCCCGCGATGCCCCTTGGCGCTGCCGACCAGGTGCTCGCTGAGGAGACTATGCAACTCCTCGGGAGCGCCGCCCTCGCGGGCGATGGCGATCAGGGCCCGGCGCGCCACCGTGGACGGCTCGCCCGCGGGAAGCGGGATCTGGTCGAGGCGGCGCGCCTGGCGCAGCACCGCGGCCTGCGCCAGCAGCTTCGAGGCGTCGGGCGACATCGGCGCGGCCCGCTCGAGCAGCGCGGCGGCCGCCGCATAGGCGCGGAGGCGCACCAGGGTGTTGGCGGCGACCTCCAGCACGTGCCGCCGCCGGGAGGGCTCCTCGACGGCGCTCTCGACCTGGCGGACCGCCGCCTCCACACCCTTCTCGAGGGCCGTCGCCGCCGCGGTCACCGCCGGCTTGTTCTCGGTGTCCTTCATGGTGCCGGCCAGCGTGAGCGCCTCGCCGGGGCGGGCGGCATAGATCAGGTCGACCAGCAGGTTGTCGTCGAAGCCCTGCTCGTCGAAGTCCTTGCGCAGGGTCCGGTACTGCGCGATGGCTCCCGGCAGGTCGGACCCCGGCAAGTAGTGATGGCCGAGCGGGTCGTACTCGAGCAACATGGCGTATTCGGCGCGGGCGACGGTCAGGGAAGGATCGAGCTGCATGGACCTGGAGTAGGCCGCGAGCGCCCGGTCGCGGTCGAAGCCGTGGCCGAACTGCCGCCCGACGGCGTCGTGCTGCAGCACCCAGCCGAGGGTCTGGTAGGCGCCGGCGGAGCGCGACTCGAGCTTGATCGCCAGCTCGGTCTCCCGGCGCGCCGCCTCGCCCAGGCCGCCGGCGAGCAGCGCCCTGGCGATGCGCAGGTGCGGCAGCGCCTTGGCGGGTGCCGCGGCGGATTCACGGCGGAACTCCTCCAGGGCCTCGCGGATGTGTCCCGAGGCCACCCGCGACTCGCCGACCTGGCGGAACTGCAGCACGAAGGCCCGCTCCTTCACCAGCTGCGCGAGGGCCGAGCGCAGGGAGGCCAGCTCGGCGGGGGCGATGCGCTGCTTGCCCGAGTCGAGGCGCAGGGTGGCGGTGGTGACCCCCTGCTCGCCGGCGGCATAGTCCTCGGACAGGGTCGCGGTGCCCAGCTGCCGCACCCGGGAGGCGGGCAGGTCGTCGGGCACGAAGCCGGTCGGAGGGACGACGCGGTAGCGGATCTCGATCGTGTGCGGCAGGTCGAAGTAGTAGTCCGTCCGGCGCGGCTCGGGCTTGCCCACCTCGCCGGCGGCCGGCTTGGCGTCGCTCGCCGCCTCGGCCTGGTCGTCGGCGGTCAGGTCGTCGGGCATCAGGTCGAAGAGCGCGGAGTAGAGGACCGCGACCACGGCGTTGGCGGAGTCGGTGAAGCCGCGCCGGGCCTCGCGCACTTCCAGGCGCCGCCGCAGCGGCTGCGAGAGGTCGCGGGCATCGGAGTGCTCGAACGCGGCCGCGGCCTTGCCGAGGAAGACTCGCTGGGCGTATTCGTCGATCTCCTTGCGCAGCGCGTCCGCCTGGGTCGAGGCGAGGCGGGCGCGCTGCTGCCGCTCGGCCGCACCGCCGTACTCGATGGTCTCGACGACGCGGGCGGGGCCGGAGTCGGCGAGGAAGAACTCGCGCGTCTTGAGGATGCGGTTCTCGGCGGCGGTGGCGGCCGCGGTGCGGGTGAGGGCGGCGACGCCGGGCGCGGCGACCAGGGCATGGCGCCCCTGGTCGGATGCCGGCAGCTCGCCGAGCCGCGCGTAAGGGTCGGTCGGGTCGATCCACAGTGCCGGCGTCCCCGGCACGTAGACGATGGCGTGGTCGAAAGCGCCGAACCCGGGCAGCGCGGGATCGACGTCGCGCTCGTCCTCGCCGGCCGCCAGCAGCGCGACGTAGGCAGGGATGTCGAGGGCGCGCAGCGCGGCCACCAGCAGCACCGACTTGTCCTTGCAATCGCCGAAGCGCCGGCCGAGGGTCTCGGCGGGGGAGCGCGGCACGAAGCTGCCTTCCCCGAGCTCGACGCCGGTGTAGCGGATGCCGGTCATGTGCGCGAGCACGCGCTGGATGATCTCGAGCTGCGAGCCCGCGGCGTCGAAGGCGCCGGCGGCGCGCAGCCAGTCCGCGAGCTGCGCGCCGGCTGCCGCCCGGTCGACGATGCCCGAGTAGGCCTCGGCGATCTCGCGCCAGGAGGCGCCGTTCGAGAAGGCGATGCCCGCCTGGCGCGGCGCCTCGGGCGGCAGACCCGGCGGCGGCGATGCGAGCGGGGGCAGGTCGCGGAGCTCGAACACCAGGCGCTGGCGCCCCGAGGAGGTCTCGCGGCGCGAGGTGATCGGCGGGCTGGCCGTCGTGGCCGCGGCGCCCGTCGTGCCCGGCGTGGCCGCGGCCGTCGTGGCCGGCGTGGCCGGCTTGTCCTGCGGCAGCTCGACGGCGTAGCGCAGGGGCATGGCGGCGGGCGCCTCGAGCACGACGCGGGCGTGGCGCACCGGCACGTTCATGCCGAGCAGATGCCGCTCCATGGTGCCGCGCTCGAAGGCCGGCGCCGAATCCTCGACGATCTCCTCCTCCTCGACCACGGCGCCGGGACCGATCGCGGGCAAGGGGCCGCGCAGCACCTGCCGCTCCGAGAACATCTCCGGGTCGCCGCCGCCGACAGTGCTCTGCTCGAGCACCTTCGGATCGAGGCGGTGCTCCTGGCCGTCCGCCGTCACCACGCGCGCCCGCATCCGCGGACGCTGTTGATGCCAGGGCAGCCAGCCGATGCCGGCCTCGGACCAGCTGGCATCGGCGCTGGCGCTCTTGATGCGATAGACCATCCGGGAGGTGTGGCTCAGCCGGCCGCCGTCGTCGAAGCTGTAGCGGTTCTCGAGGAACAGCACCGCGACCGGCCTGCCGTCGTCGGCCGCGGAAGCCGCCATGGCGGCCGCGAGCAGCTCCGCCGGAGCGGCGGTGAAGAATCGCCCATCCCACGGCTCCGCGAGCGCCGGCGGCGCGACGGCGGCCGGCGCGTCTGCGGCCCGCGCGGTGGTCGGGGCAGTGGCGGCGGTGGCGGCAGTGGAGGCAGTGGCGGCAGTCGCGACGGGCTTGGCGCCGGCCGCGACGAGGGCCGCGGTCGCCGCGGTCGCTGCCGCCAGGATGCCGGCCAGCAGCAGGCGGCGCGGAGCCCGCGGTGAGCGGACTGGCCGCGTTCCCGGCAGCCGCCGAGACCCTGGGCGGCGACAGAGCTCGCTGAACATCACATCTCCTTTGAGGACTGTGAGTAGTCTATCATGCGCCGGCTGGGTCCGGCGCCTCCCTCACCGGCGGGTGGTGGCGCAGTTTCAAGATTTTGGATTCTGCGCCTCTTCGAGGAGCGGGATCAGGTCTTCGACGGTCCAGAGCCGGGAGGTCACGCCGGCCGCCTGGGCGGGCACGAGGTCCTGCATCAGCTCGGTTGCCGACTCGGCGTAACGGCTCGAAACCAGCCAGGACGGGACCAGCCTCGTCTCGTCGTCGATCGCCGCGAAGGTCCAAACGTCGCCGACGCCGAGCTCGCCCTCCCGGTGCGCCGGGACATTCTTCTGTTTGGAGTAGACGAAGGACCACGCCTCATTGATCTGGATGCGGTTGCAGGGCAGGTCCCGCAGCGTCTCGTCCTGGTAGCGGGAGCAGGCGCCAGCCAGGTCGAGGAGGAGCTCGGACACCGTGTTCCGGGCCACCCCGGTCATGCGGGAGGTCGAGCGGATCGAGCATCCCTCCACCAGGGCAGCGACGACGGCGGCGCGATCGGTGCGGCTGAATACGTTTGCCATACAGTCGCCATGATCCCGATGCTCCCCCGCCATGCCCTGCTAAGCTATCCCTTGAATCGTTTGAGGCGCGCTCTGGGAATGGTGTGGCCATCAGGCTTTGGAGGAGGAGTTCGGTGCCGAGGACTGACGATGCTCTATCTCAGTGTATTATATATCTATACCCAACTGTTGATGATGCGCAAGCTGGCCGGCGGGAGGGAGGGACAGGCTTCTGGGTGGGTGTTCGATCTGAGAAAGCGCCACCGCTTTGGCACCCCTACGCTGTCACCAACAGTCATGTGGTAAGGCGCGGCCAAGGCAACTCTCTGGTTTTGCGGATCAATCAAATAACCGGTGGCTTCGACACGATCAAGACCGATGAATCGGGATGGATCCATCACCCAAACGGTGATGATGTCGCCGTGCACCCGCTTGATCTATCTCCGTTACTGCAAATGCGCCATGTCTCTGTGAGTAGCTTCGTCTCACCGGAAATCATTTCCAAGTATGATATTGGACCTGGCAATGATGTGGTTATGCCCAGTCGTTTTATCTCTCACGACGGAAAACTAGTTAATACTCCGGCCCTACGGTTTGGGAATATTTCTATGATGCCATTGAGCCGGTGCCAAATGAATTAGGTATCAAGCAAGAGAGTTTTTTGGTGGAATGTAGATCACTGGCTGGTTCCAGCGGGTCCCCGGTTTTCGTGCAGTGGTCCATTCATGATCGTTTGCTGCCGAATGGAGTGCCGATGTTTCAAAAGGAAGGTGGCCCTTGGTTACTGGGTATCGTTTGGGGACACCTAATCCTGGTGGACCCGGATTTTGAATATGTTCGAGACAATCAGGGCGAGATCCTTCCTGAGAAGTTGAAGGTGAGGGTAAATACCGGGATAATGCAAGTCGTGCCGGCATGGAAAATCAGAGAGATTCTAGACCTCCCGGAACTACAAGAGAAACGACGTCTAGAAGAGGTCGAGCTTGTTAAGCAAAAAGCGGAGCTGCTTGCAACATTAGATGCCCACAACTTTCCAAAGGAGTTGAGAAGGCAAATCTTTCCTCATCTGGAAACTGAGAACAGCTAGGTTTTCTTGTTCCGCCTCGCCGCCGCCGCGGGCCTCGCAAGCTCTTGCCTCTTCTCTGCTGAGAGCCTTGCTGTTCTGGCTTTGGCACCCTTGAGACCGCCCAGTCGTCCCAGGGCGACAGCAGCGGGATTCTTTGTCGTTCGAAGCTGGCGACATCGAAGACAGCCAGGGGTTCGTCGGCCGCTTGGCCGGTCAGCTTAGCGACCACTTGGAAGGCGCGCTGGTTGGTGTCTCGGGGGAGCTTCGGGCGCTTACTAGAGCGCTGAGCATAGCACGGCCGAGCCGGGCGACGAGTCCGCGACCCGCGCCGACCTGCGCGCCGCCGCCGCGGACCTCCGCCACGTCGGCGGCTACCTGCTCCACGTCATCCGCCGCTCCAAGTACTACCAGCGCTACCAAGAGGGCTCGAACGTGATCCTGCTCGATGCCGACGTCGCTCGAACCTTCAAAGATTCAGAGTCGGTCAACCGGGCTCTCCGCCTGCTTCTCGAGCTCGCGCAACGGGAAGTCCCTCCGCCTCGCTGACCGCCTGCGCCTGGCCCTGTCTGGGCTTGGCGTCAGCGGCCCGTTCGCTGCGCGCCGAGGGATGAGAACTCACTCCCGCCAGTCGAGGATCTTGTCGACCGCCGCCCGGGTGATGGGGTGGTAGCCGGGGCGGGCGCGGGCGTAGATGCGCAGGGCGGTCTCGGCGCCGGCGGGGGTCTTGGCGAGCTCGGTGTAGAGCGGCTGCAGGTACTTGCGGCGGCCGACGGCGATCAGGAAGCGCTCGAGGGCAGCGCCGGCGGGCTCGTAGGCGTTGCGGAGGGCGAGCAGCAGCCAGGCGTCGAGGATCTCGTCGTTGCCGGTGTCGGTGAAGTGGAAGGCGGCGTCGAGCTCGGCCATCCTGGCGGGCGCCAGCGGCCGCGGCAGGTTGCGCAGGAAACGCAGCCAGTGATGGGTGGTCCAGCCCTTGGTGTCGAGCTGCGCCGGCGGCGCGCCCGCGGCGAACGCCGCGACCGCCTGGTCGACGCGGGCGAAGGCCGCCGAGCGGACGGTGATCGCGGTCGGTGGCAGGCCGGGAGCGTAGATCCAGTCGTCGAGGCGCAGCGATTCGGCGAGCCCTGGATGGGTGTCGAGCAGGTGTGCCTTCAGATAGGCGACGAAGCGGCGGCAGTCCATCGACTGGAAGGCGAAGGTGTCGAAGTAGCCGCGCAGGAAGCGGTCGAAGCGCTCGCGCCCCACCGCGGCCTCGACGGTGGCCAGCAGCAGCGCGCCTTTCTCGTAGGCGACGTCGGAGACGCCGTCGTCGGGGTCGCGCCCGGCGAGGTCGAGGTGCAGCCGCGTGTCCGGGCTGTCCGTTCCCTTCTCGCGCAGCGTGTCCTCGAGGTCCTGGCGGCCGAGGACCGCCAGCATGTCGGCGTAGTCCTTGCCGTAGAGCGCCGCCATGATGCGCCGTTCGATGTAGACGGTGAAGCCCTCGTTGAGCCAGAAGTCGTTCCAGTTGGCGTTGGTGACCAGGTTGCCCGACCAGGAGTGGGCGAGCTCGTGCGCGACCAGGGAGACCAGCGAGCGATCGCCGGCCAGGATGGTCGGCGTGGCGAAGGTCAACCGCGGGTTCTCCATGCCCCCGTAGGGATAGCTTGGCGGCAGCACCAGCAGGTCGTAGCGCCCCCACCGGTAGGGGCCGTACAGCTTCTCCGCCGCCGCCATCATGCGCGGCGTGTCGGCGAGCTCCCAGGCGGCGCGCTCGAGCGTCTCCGGCAGGGCGTAGACGCCGCTCCGGTTCGACAGCTGCTTCCAGGCCAGATCGCCCACCGCCAGCGCCAGCAGGTAGGACGGTACGGGCTGCGGCATGCGGAAGTGGTAGATCCCGTCCGCGGTCTTGGTAGTCGGGTTCTCGGCGCTCATCAGGGCCAGGAAGCCGGGCGGCACCCGTACCGTCGCTTCGTAGGTCTGCCGCACCGCCGGCGTGTCCTGGCACGGGACCCAGGTCCGGGCGAGGATGGCTTCCGACTGCGTGAACAGCAGCGGCAGCGCGCTGCCGGCCTGCACCGGGGTGAGCCACTGCAAAGCTGCCGCGTCCGGCGCCGTCGCATAGTCGACGTGGACCCATGTCGTCCCGGGCGGGATGCGGATGGCCAGCGAGCGCCCGAGGTGAGGGACCGAGTCGCCGAGCGTGAACGGCGCCTCGGTCTTGCCGTCCTCGAGGGTCACACGCTGGATGTCCAGGTCGCGCGTGTCGAGGACCAGGGTGTCGGCGCCGGCCTTGCTGCGCAGCCGCAGGCTGGCCCGGCCGCTCAAGCGCCGCGCCGCGAAGTCGACCGAGAGGTCGAGGACCAGGTGCTCGACCGCCACCTCGGACGGGCGGGCGAAGGAGTGCGGGTCCGCCTCCGCGGCCGCCGCGCTCGCATCGCCGGCGGCGCCGCCGGAGTGGCCCGGGACGACCGCGGCGCCTCCGGATCTGGCGCCTCCGGGTGCGGCGGCGGCCGCGCCCGAAGGCGCCGCGGCCGGGCGGGGCGCCGAGGCGCACGCGAAGAGCCACGGCATGCCGCCGGCCAGCAGGGTCAGGGCGAAGGTGGAGAGCTCGAGAGCACGCATCGGAGATCACCTCGTGAAGCGGCGCGGCGGGGTGGCCGGGCGTGCGCCGGAGCCCGAGGTCCGGTCACGGCGGGCACGCCGCTCGCCGCGCGGCGGGCAGGGCATTATAGCGGCAGTCCGGAGCTGCGGACTCTGGACGCCGGGAACGGGTAACGGGTCACTTTCAAGATTCTCAGCCTGAGATCAGATCGGCGAAGCAGAACCCGTCGCGGCATACGATTTCACCGACCTGCACGGCTATCTCGACGGAGAACATCGGCCCTGCGAAGCAGCAGGTATGAAATTCTCCGCGTTCGCCGCATGGATCCACGCCGGGCGGCAGATCGGCCAGCAACGCCGCGTCGTACGGCCGCCCCGCGAACCGCTCCGGAAGTTGTCTGGGATCCACGCACGTCAACACGGCGCGTAGGCCACCGTTCAGCATTCGCCGGGCCAGGTCTGGCGTGTCGGCGGCCGAACCCCACAACGGGAACATGGGTTCGACTCCGGTCCCGGAGAGTTGGTGGATACGGTAATCCCGCACGTCTTCCAGGAACAAGTCGCCGAAGGCCAGGTGCGTGATGCCTTCCTCCCGGGTCCGGCCGATGACGGCGGACATGCGTTGCTCGTACTCCGCGTTGGAGCAGGGCCACGGCAAGGGAACCGGCCAGAGGGGAAGTCCCGCCGCCACCGCCTGGGCTTCGACCAGGGCGCGGGGTACGGCGTGCATGGCCACGCGGTCTACCGCTTCGTTGAAAGTGGTCAGCAGGCCCACGACTTCGACTTCCGGTCGTTGGCGGAGGACGTGCAAGGTCCATGCGCTGTCCTTGCCCGAGCTCCAGGAGAGTAGAACGCGGCGTGGGATCATGTGCGCACCGACGACACGCCGTCGACCATTGTCTCGGGCTCGCGAAGGTTCTCTCGATCGACCACTTCCCCGAGGGTTGGCGCGCAACGGTCAAACGGCATGAAGCCGTACCTCGGGATGGGAGGCCGCGAGACGGGCGAGGTCCTCGCGGTCTCCGGTCAGCACGTGGGCGCCGCCCGCCTCCACAGCATGGGCCACCACGAGCGCGTCGACGGTCGCGGCGGAGCGGGCCGTTCCCAGCAACCCGCCGGCGACGCGGCCATGAACCTCGCACGCGGCGGGCACCGAGCCGACCGCCTTCAGGATTCGATTAACTGGAGCGTCGCGCGGTCCGCCGCGCACGACCTCGGCCACGACCACCACCGGGATCTCGACCTGGACTCGTAGCTCGAGCGCCCTGGCCAGGAACGCCAGCGCTCTCTGGTCTCGTCGCGCGAGGGCGATGACCGCGCCGGAATCGAGGATCAGGCGCCGCGGTGCCGGGAGGCCTACCTGCCGGGATCTGGCCATTCGTCACGTACCTCGGACATCACCCGGGGATCGATGGGCCCCTGTTCCCGCTCGACCTCCGCGAGCAGGCCGGCGATCCGATCGTGCTGCAGCTGGTTGCGCAGCGCGCGATTGAGATAGCGCGAGAGCGCCCTGCCGCCAGCGACAGCACGCGCTTCGGCGAGGAGCTCCTTCTCCAGTGTGAGGGAGACCTTTTCGGTGCTCATACACGGAATCCTACTCCAAGTAGGATTCCGAGGCAACGAGATGAGATCCTTGCCCTTCCGTAGCCGGTCCGGGCACCTCGCAGGTGGGCGGGGCTCTAGGCGCCACGCCGCGCCGCGATCGCGTCATGACGTTGCGTCCGACCGCCGGGCCGGCCCGCTCAAGGTCGTTGCCGGTGCCTCGCTCGAGGGCGAGGCCGGCTTTCGGAGCCGCCTACCCGCCGGGTCCTCACCCACGACCTCAGGGCGCGCGCCCTCGGCAGCCGGGTACTTCGGGCTAGGAGCCTGCGCGGCAGAACGCCGGCGCAGTTAGCCGATCCTGGTTAGGTGAGCAGGAGGTCAAGGGATTCTCGGCGGCAGTGCCGGTCCGCTCCCTGAGCCGGACCGAGTGTTGGTCGCGTGGGTGCCTGCTCAC
>DATNKH010000617.1:0-14134 GCA_035603475.1 Thermoanaerobaculia bacterium | reverse complement strand
CTGGCAGCTAGATGTGCAGAACAGCACCTACTTTCAACACCTCCAACAGGTCATCCAGTACGCATCGTCCCTGAACCCGCCCATGCATGTGGAAGTCACACTTTTTGCCCCTCAGCAGGGTCAGCTGTACCTGAGCCCGTGGTCACCGGCTCACGCCTCACTGAAGAATCCGCCGCCGCCCGGAAATAGCGCACCCGCCGGCTTCACGGACACCTCACAGTTTGTCAATAGTAGCGACCCTCACTACGCCAACATGAGCCCTTACGTCAAGAACGTTGTCACCTGGACCGTCGACGCTCTGTCCTCGTTTCCAAACGTCTATTACGAGGTGGCGAATGAGCCAGAGTGGATCCGCAAATCCACAACGCCTTCGTGCCCGGGCTGGACCACGCAATCCACGACCCATGGTGCCACAGTCGCGGCCTGGCAGGACGCCATCGCGCAGGAGCTCAAGGCCGAAATGGCGGCGAAGGGCGTGACCCAGCTCATCGCGGTCGAAGCGTCTACATTCTGTGATGCCGACCAATTTCGCTCGACCAGGGGCAAAAAGTGTGACTTCCACATGCATGGGCGGGTTCAGGGACGATGCGTACTGGATGACCTGTTGGAGGTGTTGAAAGTAGGTGCTGTTCTGCACATCTAGCTGCCAGCGACCCAGACCGTCGTTACCGGGATTACTGCTGTCGTAGTTAAAGGGTTGGTCGTTCGGATTAGCGTTCATGCTGTCGTAGGCGCATCCAGACGCCGGTAAGCCTCCAACGCTGACCCAGAGCCGGATCACATTCAGCCCGTAATTCGCCGCATCCAAAATCACCTGTTGATAGTTGCTGAGGTTGCATTGCCCGGCGCCGGTCTTCGTGAGATGACAGCCATTGTCGGCCGACACCCCAACCAGGGGAACCGGTTGGCCATTCGACACGAAATAATGTGAGCCGGCGCCGCCTTGTCCTGGCGTCTGGGGGCCCACCGGTGAAGACCCGGAACCTGCCGAGCCCTGACCGAGGGTGTCGGTGTAGGCGACTGCAGGACTGTCGGTGGGTCCAGGATCGTCATCAAAGGATGGACCGGGCCAGCCAACCAAGGGAGAGTCCGCGAGAAAGTACCCTGTCACGTCGAACAAGACGTCGGTAAACCCACTCGATGCTGAGTTCGGCAGGAAGGCGACGCTCCCCTGGCCATCGTTCGAGAGCGTCATGACCGAGAATCCCGCGATGGCGGGGTTGATCGCGGGGTCCGCTGAGACCACATTGGTGATCGCGGGCAGTGACTGGTCACCGGGATACTCACCCAGATCAACAGAGATGCCACCTTGCGGCAGGACGCTGGTATTGCAGCTGACCGCCGAAGCCTCCACTGGGATGCCGCAATTTCCTCCAATGGCGAAGGTGGTAGCGATGTTGGTCGGGAAAGGGCTGCTCGAACTACGGGAATCAAAGACGCGACAGGGCGTCACCGTGTAGAAGCTGTCGGCAAGGAGCGGCGTGGCTGCGCATGCCAGCAAGACGGCGCAGGACACCAGACGGCGGCTGGTCGCTCTTGGGCTCATAAGGATTCGCCTCGGCGCTTCTCGGATGTACGGCTGTCAATCGACATTTCCCATATGGCCTTGGCCCCGCCACCATCATAGACGGTTCCACCGAATCTGCTGCCATGCTACTCCCTCTTGGGGCGCTGTCAAGCCCTCTTTCCGCATCCAGTCCGGGGCCAGCTGCCTCGCGCCGAGAGGGTTTCTCGGCTCTTATGGCCCTCAGGACCGTCTTGAGACCGAATGCGGGCAAGACCCCGCCTCCGGTTCCCATGCATTTCCTCGATTTCATCTCCGGCAAGGGTCAGCCCGGTGCCGCTATGGGGAACCTCAGCCGTTCAATCCTTTCCAGGATGGCTTTGAAGACCTTTCGCGGGACGGCCACCTCCGCCATCTGGAAGGTCACGTACCGTGCATGAGAGACGACCTTCGCGCCGATCTTGATTAGCTTTTCGCGCAGGGTCGTGAGCGTCCAGTGGCGCACCGCTCGGGGCAACACCGCCTGCCTGAGGAAGTTGCCCAGGTTATAGGCCAGAATGAACAGCTGCAGGCGCACCTGATTGTCTACAAAATCGTGACAGGACAGGCGAGTCCAGTTGACCGCGTTCTTTCCCTCCTTGATCCACTGCTCCGCCGTCCCCGGCTGGTTGTAGAACCGCACCACCCTCACCGCAGATCGGCGCATGTTCGTCACGACAAAGCCAACTCGCGGGAACAGCTCACCCTTGTGCCATTCCACCTTGGCCACCACTCGGCGCTGGCAGGTCCAACTGGCCGCCTGATAGCGGAAGTCGTGGTACCACGCGACCGGCGCGTTCGGGGGGCGGCCCACGGGGCGGGTCAGCAGTGGCCGAATCTCTCGCTGCAGCACATCGTTGGACGGCAAACGGATGGCATATTCAAAGCCCTCGGCCTCCAAGAACTCGTACACGTCCGGGCTTGCAAAAGCGGCGTCTGCCCGGAAGGTTCGAGGGAGGTCTCGGTCGCGATAGCGGGCTACTATTGGTTCCAGTATCGGCCGCCAGTCCTTGGCACTGTGCACGTTGCCTTGGCGCAGGAGGGCACCCTCCACGTCTCCGAACTGGTTGAAGCAGAACAGCGGGTGGTAACAGGTGCACCCGAAGTGCCCGTTGTAGGCCGTGCCTTCCTGCTGGCCGTAGGTCTCGCTGACGGAGCTGTCCATGTCCAGGACAAGCTCCCGCATCGGCTTGCGGTGCCGGAGTCGATCAATCCATTGTCCTGATAGGTCAGCAAGTGCCGTGAGGTTGCCCGCTTGCGTCAGCACCTCCGTCTCGAAGCGCCCATCTGGCTGGTGGAGGCTGCGTTCCGTTCTATGGCTCGGCCGCCCACCACATGCCGCATGGCCGGGTCCACCGAGAGCCTCTCGGCATCGTTCGTGTCCTCGTACCCGGCCAACCGGCTGAAGAGGGACTGCCGCAACAAGGCAACGAAAGTGTGCTGGGTGTTCTTCCCGGTTCGACAATCCCGCAGCAGACCCCCTCCCATGGCGGTCAAACCCAACGCATCATCCAATTCCCGGTAGGCCAGCAAGCCCGCATCAGAGGTGACTCGGGAACCATGAAACTCCAGCTTCAAACTGCTATCAAAGTCCACCCTCAAAGCGCGCTCTTTGCCTTCACCCATCAGATTCTCCGGTTTTCCTTGCCCTCGGCCACAGACTTACCTGGGGGACCTAATCAGGGCAATAATGATCTTGACTCACCACGGCTTCCCTGGTAGACTTCTTCCATGGACGCCTCGAACGCCTCTCCCGCCAGTCTCCTGGAAGCCGTCACCTTCTTCGCTTACCCGGACACCAGCCTAGCATTCGTCGCCCGGCTGCGCTGGCCGGATGGCGTGGTGAAGTGCCCCCGCTGTGAGGCGGCGGAAGCCACCTTCCTGTCGACCCGCCGCCTGTGGAAGTGCCGGGCCTGCAAGAAGCAGTTCTCGGCCAAGGTCGGGACCATCTTCGAGGATTCGCCCCTCCCCTTGGAGAAGTGGCTCCCCGCCCTGTGGCTGGTCGTGAACTCCAAGAACGGCATCAGCTCCTACGAGTTGGCGCGCGCCCTCAAGGTCAGCCAGCGGGCCGCTTGGTTCATGGGCCACCGGCTGCGGCTCGCCATCCAGAGCGGCGGGTTCGGCAAGCTCTCCGGCGAAGTCGAGGTGGACGCAACCTTCATCGGCGGCAAGGCTCGGTTCATGCACAAGGGAAAGCGGGCCGAGAAGATCACCGGGACCGGCGGCATGGGCAAGGTGGCCGTCATGGGACTGCTGGAACGGCATGGCGAGGACGGACACAGCAAGGTCACCGCCAAGGTCGTCCCCAACACCCGGAGCAAGACTCTCGCGCCGGCCGTCCGCGAGCAGGTTGCCGAGGGATCGGAGCTGTTTACGATGCGCTGCCTTCCTACAACGAACTCGGCGAGGACTATATCCACCAGGTCATCGACCATGCCGAAAGCTACGCCGAGGGCAAGATCCACACCAACGATCTGGAAAACTTCTGGTCGCTCCTCAAGCGCTCGATCAAAGGAACCTACGTCAGCGTCGAGCCGTTCCACCTCTTCCGCTACCTGGATGAGCAGACCTTCCGGTTCAACTACCGCAAGATGACCGACGGCATGCGCTTCCTCCGCGCGGCGGCCGGCATGATCGGCAAGCGCCTGACCTACGCGGCTCTCTCCGGGGCCGAGGTGGCCGGGACGTGAAGCGCAAGAAGGACGGCGCGGGCGGCGCAAAGGCCAAGGCCAAAAGGGGAAGCGATGAGCTGCCGCCGCTGCCACCCTTCCCTTCGACTCCCACATTCGACCGATTTGTAGACTTCGCGCGCCGCATCCTAGCCGTCCCCAAGGCGGAGATCGACGAACAAGAAGCCGCCTACAAGAAGGGCAAGCCGCACCGTAAACCTAGTGCGAAGGTCCGACTCTTGCTTCTCTTGATAGTGCTCACGGCCTGCACCTCCCTCAGTCCCGGCGCTGAGAAGATCCGGGTTACTCGGAACCCCAAGGACGTAGCGGGCTGCAAGGCTGTGGGCGAAGTCTCCGGCCTTACGGCAAACCAGGCGTTGCCGGGCGCCAAGAAGAAGATGATGAACGCCGCCCTCGCCCTCGGGGCAGATGTAGTGTTCGTGACCTCAACGATGGGCAGCTATGACGGCGTGGCCTACCTCTGCGGATCAAGCGGTTCACACTGACGCGGCGCGGCGCGGAAGCCGCTGCGGGTGGGAGATCTGCTCGCCATCTAATGAGCAGAAGTGATCCTCCGCAATCCTGTCTCACTAACAATGTTGGGTTGACCCGGGACATCGATGGTCAGCCTAAGTTTCAAATCTCGATTAAGAAACGCAACGGCGCCAGCCGGATTGGTCCCGAGGGTAAAAAAATTGACCACCATTTCGTCGAGTTCGGGAAGTTCCAGCCGGCGATTCTGGTGCCAGAAATCTCCGAAGCCATTCATTCCCCTGGGAGTGCCTCTCCCTGCCAGTGCGCTGCGATAATCTATGTGTATGACTTCCCATTCGCCGCTGTCATTCTTCCCAAGTAACTCGAAAGCCGGAAAAAAGGCACGCCGGCTAGCCTCCGCCTCGTTCCGGAGCCTCAATTTTAGACTGAGTATTAAGACATCTTTCTCGGAGTCGATGGCAGAACGCAGCTCGGCCGTCGCCTCTGAAATCGCCGCTTGTACAACTTTCATCTTGTCCAGTTGTTTCTCTAGGGCGGTCGTCCTATCGTTGGCTACAGCAACTGCATTCTGCCCGGCCAACCGCTCGGCATCCTGGTCTGCTTTCCGCTCCTGATCTAACTGAAAAGGTGCCAGCAAACGAAAAAATGGTAGGGATATGATGTAAACGATAGCCGGGCCGCCAACCGCACCGATGAGACCGGCGATGAGCGCAACACCGACGGAAAATCCGCTGCCGCTCATGCGCCAACCTGTGTAGACTGCAAGGGCGGCGCCGATTGAACCACTCGCGGCACTGGTGGCAAGACCCTTCTGTCGCGCAAACTCCCGCCGGTCGGCGCGGGCTCGCTCCCAAAGTCGCCAGCGGTAGGTCCGCCGTGAAGTCTGGTCTGCCATGTTGAAAAATCCCATCGCACTACCCCCTGGCTCTTGAGCCGTCGCAGTTGTGGTACAGTCCACCTACCCACAGCGGGTAGGCTTCAACGGTGTCCCACCACCACGAAGCCAGGGGCTATGCGGAAAGACCTACTGTGCGGGACGCCTTGGCGTCCCCTTCCTGCGGTCGTAGTTTACGCTGAAATGGATTGCGAGTCTCGCCCCGAGGGGGCTACTCGCGCCTTGGCGGGATCAGCTCTTCGACTCGCCGGGCCTCATCCCACCTTCGGCTCGACCGGCAGCGGGCTGTACCAGTTGACGCGGAAGTAGGTCTTGAGGGTCTTCCATCGCACGTTGTCGATCACGCCTTGCAGCAGCCTGTTGCGGAGCAGGAGCATGACGGCGCGCCCCTGGTCGTGCAGCCCCAGGTTGCGGAGCAAAGGGAGCAGCATCTCGGAGAACGCGAGGATGTCATCCTGCCGCCCCTCCTGTGCGGAGATGGCCTGCAAGAGGTCCACGGCGATCAGCGTCAGCTCGACCGGATGATTCCCCTCCTCGTCCAGGTCGCGGAAGAGCATGGCGAGGATCTTCTCGGCCTCCGCGACCTTCCCCAGGTTGAAGGCAATCCGCGCCTCGATCCAATAGCCCCTCAGCCGCACCCACAGGTCGGGGTAGCCGAATTGGTTGTACAGCTCCCTCGAATCCTCCAAGAGCTGCAAGGCCGCCTCGGGCCGCCCCATCTCGTTCAGGCTCCATATCTCGATGTGCCGGGCGCACCAGTCGAGGAACGGCTCGATGGAAGGGTCGTAGAGGGCGCTGGCGCGGCCCAGGTAGCCGATGGCCTTGGCCGGGTCATGGTAGCTGGCGGTGGCCGCCAGCGACAGGAGAGTCCGCCCCTGGAGGTGCTCATCGCCAGCATGGGTGTACTCGATCAGGGCGTTGTTGCGGGCGTGCTCGGCTTCGTCGTACCGGCCCAGCTCGGCGTAGAGCGCGCCCTCGTAGCGGTAGATGAGCGCGTCCACCAGCGGGTCCGCGGTCCCGTCCTCCCGCAGCTCCCATGCGGCATTAAGCGCCATCTCGGCTCCGGCGAAATCGGCGGCCAGTCGAGAGGCGTTCCCCAAGAGGGCCGACGCGGTTGCCATGTAGTCGTTCCGCAGGTCTTCGGGCATCTTGAGGTGGCGCGCCACGGCGAAGGCGAGGTTCGCCGCCTCCATCGCCTTTCGCGGCTGCCGCCTGGCTTCCAGCCTCGACACCTCCGTAAGGCGCTCGTACAGGCCGAGGTGATGGAACTCCGGGTGCTCATCGAGGAAGGGTATGCGCCTGTCGGGAACGCCCTGGAGGATCGCCCACTGCGCGATCCCGAGGATGCGCCGAGTGCCGATCTCGGGGGATTGCAGGTTGAGAATGCGGAAGTCGTCGCGGTCGGACGGGGCGAGCACGCCCACCTCGACGCCGACCCTGAGCATCCGCTCGCTGCACCGCCCGCACCGGCCGAGCAGATGCCGGACCACGAACATCTTGCCGTCCGCCCGGAGGGTGTTCTCGAAGAACCCCTTCGCCATGGCGTCCGAGATGTGATGCCGCCTGAAGGACGAGAGGAAGCCGCCGCGACCGTTCGAGTCTGGCATTTCTCCATCTCCGCAACTGCCGAAGGCTAGCGTTACCGACTGCCAGCACGGTAGCAGATGCGCTTTGCCGAAACAAGGTGGGGCGCCGACAGGAGATTTCCCCTGTGGGCGCCCCGAGGGCGAGAGCCGGGTGCGGTGGACCTAGTGCGGAGGGCAGCCGCCGTCCGGGTCTCCCGAGCCGCCGGTGCAGGACGGGACAATCCGATGATGACCTGGGGGAGAAGACAGCCCCAGCGAATGCCAGAGCTGGCCCCACAGGCCGGAGAGGAAGAACGAGATGAGGACGATACGAGCCGTGCGGCGCATGGTGCTCGCCTTTCCGGGAGGCGGTGCGCCTCGGGCCACCATGGCGGGAGGGATCGCCCCCTGCGTCCATAGTGCCACCACTGCTGAAGAACCGGGGCAGAAAGTAGTCGCCGGAAGCAACCGACAGGAAGCCTATCCAGTCACAATACCTGCTCGGCCAGCAAGACCATGAAGCCGCGAACCCTGTCCATCACAGCTTGCGCCTCGCTCTCGATGTACGGCCTGCGAGTATGCGAGACATTGTTGCGCCAGATCTCCTTCATGAAAAGGCAATGGTCCGCGGCGTCAGAATAGAGTTCGAGCTGTGCTTGCCGCTTCGGTCCAGGGCCGAGCCCGCGAGCTGCATCGATTTTGTTCTTGCAGGCCGTGATGACTTTGTCCCAATCCGCAAACTCGATCGGTTGTATGCGGCCGGAATGGGAGAGCCTGACCTGGAGCTTTCTCGCCAGTGCGCGCAGGCCATGTTCCGCAGCCCGCATGAGATGAAAAACGGTTGCGGTGTACTCCTCGGCGGCGAAGCAGTTGCCGGCGGACTTGATGTCGGCGCTCGCATTTTGTAGCACTCTTGCCACCGGCTCGCCAAACATCGCTTCCTGCTCGAAGTAAGCGGCTCTATCTCCATGGATGGACGCGAAAATGCGGGACTCCAAACCTCGGTGGAGATCCTTGTAGAGGGTATCGAGCAAGACGTACACAGTCTCGCGGCTGTACGGGCCGTCGTAGGGGCTGCCGAGTCGACCTCTGACGTCGGAAACGTTCATCCCCAGGTCATGCAGCCGACAGACTCTACACAACTCCTCTAGGCTCCTGAGTTCCGCTACGATGGCAGTCAACTGCTCGGCGGGCAGGGGTTCGGTTCGGCCCCCGGCCCAGTTACGGACTCCCTGAAGTCGCAACCAAAGCACATGGAGCGCAACAAGGAAGTCAAACAGGGGGAACGAGGTCATCAGATCCGCCAGACTCCATAGCCTGGGCGCCCCGCCCGGTCAAGGAGGCGGGGACAGGGATGGCGGCTCATCAAGAGGAAGGATACCGCCCCTGGTCTGGTGAGTCAAGATCATTATTGCCCTAATCAGGGGGCGACGGGAGCCCCCCACACACTGTTAGGACACCACCTATAGCGCCGCTCGCTTGTCGCCGTTGGCAGCGGCACGTACACTGCTCCAGATAGCAGGCCATGGATTGTCCTCACTGTCACTTCGACAACCCGCAGGCGATGAAGTTCTGTGGGCAGTGCGGGGCGCGACTGGGGACCGCCTGTCCGAGCTGCGGCGCGCAGGCGAGGCCCGGCTTTAAGTTCTGCGGCGAGTGCGGCGCTACCCTCCCGGGCAGCGACGCGGCGGCGCCGCCGCCGCCGCCCGCCGCGGTCACCGCGCTCCCCACGCACGCCGCCGCGAGCCCGGCCGGCTACACCCCGCCGCACCTGCGCGACCAGGTGTTGCAGACCCGCACCGCCGTCGAAGGGGAGCGCAAGCAGGTCACGGTGCTGTTCTGCGACCTGGTGAGCTCGACCGCGATCGCCGACCGGCTGGGCCCCGAGGTGATGCACGGGTTGCTCAGCGAGTTCTTCGAGCTGGCGCTGTCGGAGGTGCACCGCTACGGCGGGACGGTCAACCAGTTCCTGGGCGATGGCTTCATGGCACTCTTCGGCGCGCCCGTGGCGCACGAGGACCATGCGCGGCGGGCGGTCCTGGCCGCCCTCGGCGTGCAGCGGCTGCTGCGCCATCACGGCGTCGAGCCGGCCGCGCGCCACGGCATCGAGGTCGCCGTGCGCATGGGCCTCAACACCGGCCTGGTCGTCGTCGGCGGCATCGGCGACCGCCTGCGCATGGATTACACCGCGATCGGCGACACCACCAACCTCGCGGCGCGGCTGCAGCAGCTCGCCCCGCCGGGCGCCATCCTGGCGAGCGAGGCCACGGCGCGGCTGATCCAGGGCGACGTCAGGCTCGAGGCCCTGCCGCCCCTGGCGGTCAAGGGCAAGAGCGAACCGATCGCCGCCTTCCGCGTCGCCGGTCTCGGACCGCGGCGCCCCGACGACGCGGTGCTGTCCGCCGGGCGCCTCTCGCCTTTCGTGGGCCGGGAGCGGGAGCTCGCCGTGCTCGGCGAGCTGCTCGAGCAGGCGGCGCGCGGCGACGGGCAGGTGGTCGGCATCGCGGGCGAGGCCGGGTCGGGGAAGTCTCGCCTGCTGCACGAGTTCCGGCTGCGCACCTGGGCGACGGCGGCGTTCCGCCTGGCCGGGCGCTGCCTATCCTTCGGCGGCGGCGTGCCCTACCTGCCGCTCGTCCACCTGTTGCAGGGCGCCTGGCAGATCGAGAGCGGCGACGACCCCGTCGAGGTCGTGCGCAAGGCGCGCGCCGGCCTCGCCGACGTCTTCGGCGCCGGCGACTCCGCGTCGCCTGCCCATCTCTGGCGCCTCCTCGGCGTCCGCGCGGGCGACGAGGACGAGCGGGCCGCCATCGCCGAGCCGGCGGCCCCGGCTCCGCCCCGGCCCCCGGACGACCCGGGCACCGCCGAGGGCGGCACCACCGCGCGCGCACTGCAGAGCCGCACCTTCGCGGCGCTGCGGCAGTGGATCTGCGGGGCCGGGCGGGGCGGCCTCGTCATCGTCGAAATCGAGGACCTGCACTGGGCGGACGCGACGTCGGAGGAGTTCCTGTCCTACCTGGTCGAGGGCTTGACGGGCATGCCGGTCCTTCTCCTCCTCACCTACCGCCCCGGCTACCGCGCCCAGTGGATGGACAAGTCCTACGCCACCCAGATCGCCATGCGCCGGCTGGGCGACCGCGAGAGTGAACAGGTCGTCCACTCCGCCCTGGCGCTTGCCAGCGTGCCGGCCGAGCTGTCCAGGCTGATCCTCGCCAAGGCGGAGGGGAACCCCTTCTTCATCGAGGAGCTGACGCGCACCCTGCTCGAACGGGGCAGCTGGGCCGAAGCGGCGGTGCCGGACACCATCCAGGGGGTCCTGATGGCCCGCATCGACCGCCTGCCCGAGGAGCACAAGCGGCTGCTGCAGGCGGCCTCGGTGATCGGCCGCGAGCTCCCGCACCGCCTGCTCGAGCGGCTCTGGGAGGGGCCTTCGCCGATCGAGCCGCTGCTTCGCGACTTGCAGCGCTGGGAATTCGTCTACGAGCTGCCCGCGGCCAGGGAGCCGGCCAGCCTGTTCAAGCACGGGCTCACCCAGGAGGTCGTCTACCAGAGCCTGCTGACGGCGAGGCGGCAGGCGCTGCACGGCGCGGCAGGCCGCGCGCTCGAGACGCTCTTCGAGGGGCGCCTGGAGCAGGCCTATGCCGGCCTCGCGCGGCACTTCTCGCAGTCCGGGGAGAGCGAGAGGGCACTGACCTACCTCACCCTGGTCGCGGCGCAGGCGGCGGCCGGCTATGCCCACGCGGAGGCCGCCCAGGCGCTCTACGCGGCGCTCGAGCACGCCGAGCAGTTGCCGCCGGCGCGCCGCGACCGGGAGGCGCTAGAGGTCGTGCGCCGGCTCGCCGCCTCGCTGCTGCCCCTTGCCCGCTTCCGCGAGGCGCTCGACCTGCTGGCGCGCCATCACGGGCGGCTGGCGGCGATCGACGACCCCGAGCTGGCCGGCGCCATCGAGTTCTGGCTGGCTCTCTACCACAGCTACCTGGGCGACCGGCGGTCGGCCGAGGAGGCGGCGCTGCGCGCGGGTGCCCGGGCGCGAGAGTCCGGCGACCTGGCCACCGAGGGCAAGGCGCTCTACGTGCTGGCACGCGACGGCTTCGTGTCGGGGCGGTTCGCGGCCGCGATCGCCAGCGGACGGGAGGCGGTCGCGCTCCTGGCGCGCGCCGGCGAGCGCTGGTGGCGAGGACAGGCGCTGTGGGCGATCGGCTTCAACCAGTATGCCCTGGGACGCTGGGACGAGGCGCTGGCGACCATGGCCGAGGCGCACGCGATCGGCGAGGAGCTCGAGGACCCGCGTCTCGACACGTCGTGGAGCGTAGGCTACTTCCAGGCGTCGATGGGCGAGGTCGACGCCGGCATCGCCACCTGCCGGCGCGGCCTCGAGCGCTCGCGGGATCCGCTCAACACCGCCGCCGCGCAGGGTTTCCTCGGCTATGCCGAGCTCGAGCAAGGGAACCTGGGAGCGGCACGGGAGGCCCTCGAGACGGCGGTCGCGGCGCTCGAGGCGGCAGGCTTCGAGCAGCTCGAGGGCTGGCTCTGCACCTTCCTTGCCGAGGTCGAGAGCGCCGAAGGCCACACCGACGAGGCCCGCCGGCGCGCCGGCCGCGCGCTGAGCGTGGCCGAGGCCACCGGCTTCGGCTATGGCAGGGGCCTGGCGTTGCGGGCCCTCGGCCGGATCGCTGACGCCGCGGGCGACCTGCCGGCGGCGGCGGCGCACCTGCGCACCGCGCTGGGCGTCTTCGGCGGCCTCGACGCGGCGATGGAAGCGGCCCGCACCCGGCTCGACCTCGCGGCGTGGGCCGGCCGTGCGGGCGACGCCGCCACGGCGGCGGCGGAGCTGCGAGCGGCCGCGGCCACCCTCGCGGAGCTGCGCCTCGATCGCCTGGCCGAACGCGCCCGCCTCCTGGCGGTCGAGCTCGGCGTGGACCTGTCCGGACACCCGGCACTCACCGCGGCCGCGGCCGTCCGGCTCTAGCTGGCGCCTCTCGTCTCAGTGGCCCGCGGGGGCTCGGGAGCGGAGCGGCCCGAAGAGGAGGTAGGCCTTGGCCGCGGGCGGCCGGTCCGGTTCACAGACCAGCTTGAGGTGGCTCAGGCAGCGGACGGCGAAGGTGCCGGCCTGCACGCGGCCGAGCGGCCACCGCGGCGCCGCGGTCCAGAGCGAGTCGTAGCCCGGCCAGGCGAGCAACGCCGCACCCTCCGCCGCGGTCGCCAGGCCCGCCGCCCGGAAGCGCGCCAGCAGCTCTGCCCAGCCGGGCTCTCGCGCCGGCAGGCGGCGGTACGAGCACTCCCAGCCGATGCGACCGGCGACCTCGTCGCCGACGTCGAACGACAGCAGGGTGCGCAGAGCGCCGGCGGCACCGGCGGCACCGGCCATCCCGGCCATCCCGGCCATCCCGGCCACCCCGGCGACCCCGGCGATCATCGACGCCGCCGCCGCGGCCGACCGCGCGACCGCCGCCGGCGCCACCCGGCGCAGGTAGCCGGAGAGGGCTGGCACGTCGAGACCGGAGAGGACGAGCCGCACCGCTTCGCCGCCGCGCGACTCCATGCTCCCGGCATAGAGGACCCTTCCCGGGGCCGGGATGGCGGCGAGGCAGCGCGCGACGCGAGAGCGCTGCTCCGGCGGCAGCGGCCGGCGGCGCAGCGCCGGCAGCAGGCGATCGAGCAGCCGCTCGGGAGCGGTGCCCCCGGCGAGCGCGGCGCAGATGCCGGGGATCGGCCGCGCCGCCGGCTCGCGCTCGAGGTCGAGCTCCACCCACAGGGAAGACGCCTCCGGATGCTCGCCGCGCGCCCAGGCGGCGAGGAAGCGGGTGAGGCGCCGCGGCGAGAGTCAGGCCTCCATGGCCCGTGCCTGCGCCGCAGCGGTGACATGGAAGGCGAGATCCACGACGTCGAGGCGGCCGGGCCCCAGCCGGATCTCGAGCGCGCCGATGCCGTCTCCGGGAAGCCGCCAGGCGGCCCGCCCGGCGCGCGCGATCGCCCCGGCATCGGCCAGCGGCGCGGCGAGATGGGGCCGCGCCACCTCGAGCCAGCTCCCGAGCGTGGCGCCCGGGATCGAGGCCGGGCTCGCCGGCTCGCGGCTCAGGAGCCGGGCGGCGGCGGCGGGTTGTTGGGGTCCCATCCGCCGGCGGCCTCTTCGAGCTCCTCGTCGGAGAGCTCGCCGGAGCCCACGAGCGCTTCGACCTCGTCGAAGGTGAAGTGATACCCGCGCTCGTTCGCCCAGCGCACCTGCTCCTCGATGTGGTCGCGGTGCTGCGCGGCCTCGTCGGCCATGCCCGCGACGCTTCGCAGGTCGCTCAGGAATCGTTGCAGCTCGCTCTGGCTCATCCTGCGCCTCCTCTTGCTTCTTTATTGACAGGCTAACGGATGGCGGCGGCACTGTCAACGATCGGCTTTGTCCAGGAATTCAGCTGATTCGCTACATAACATAGGAGGGAGCAACCATCTGGAGAAGCTCGTCGACATCCCCGTCATCGTCCGGGTAGCCGGCCTCTCGGCGCTGGCGCTGGCGCCCTTCGGCGACCCTCGCCTCCTGACCTCGCTCGCGGAGATGGAGAGCCGGCGGCACCGCCTCGACGCGCTGCGCGTCGAGGCGGTGGAGCGGCTGTTCCGGCGCCTGCCGGTCGCCGATGCGGCAGAGCGCCGGTTCCTGCTGGCGCTCAAGCGCGATTGCCACAACCAGCGCCCGATCCTGCGGCATGGCCGGCACGCGCTGTGGCCGTCGGCGCTGGCGCGGATCGGCGACGTCCTCGAGCGCATCGCCGCGCTCGAGCAGGACCTCGCCGAGCGCGAGCGCGCCTTCCGCTCGGCGTACGCCGGCGTCCGCGAGCGCGAGCGGCAGGCCCTGTTCGAGCCGCTCGCCAGGCCCTCGCTGCGGCGCGGCCTCGCCCTGGCCAGCCCCGCCCTGCTGGAGGGCCTCGCGCGCCACGGCGCGCGGCCGTTTCGCGGCCGTCGAGCCCGCCGCCTGGAGATCAGC
>DATNKH010000616.1:0-3071 GCA_035603475.1 Thermoanaerobaculia bacterium | reverse complement strand
ATCCTGCCGCTGTCGGTCGGGCGCGACAAGAGCGTGCTGGCGGTCGACCGGGCGCTGGCCGAGAGCCGCGTGATCATGCTGGCGGCGCAACGCGACGGCGCGCTCGACAACCCCGGCGAAGGCGATCTGCACGAGGTCGGCACGGCGGCGGTCATCATGCGCATGCTGAAGCTGCCGGATGGCCGCATCCGCATCCTGGTGCAGGGGCTGGCGCGCGCCCGGGTCAAGCACATCAGCCAGCTGGAGCCCTACCTGCAGGCGAAGATCGAGCGCATCGAGGACGCTCCCGCCGCCGCCGGGACGATGGAGATCGAAGCCCTGGTGAGGAGCGTCAAGGACAGCCTCGACCGCGCCGTGACGCTGGGCAAGGGCATCTCTCCCGAGGTGATGGTGATCGCCGCCAACCTGCAGGAGCCGGGCCGGCTCGCCGACCTTGCCGCCAGCAATCTCGACCTCAAGCTCGCCGAGGCGCAGGACATCCTCGAGACCACCGACGTGGTGGCGCGGCTGCGCAAGGTGAGCGACCTGCTGGCGCACGAGATCCAGGTGCTCACCATGCAGCAGGAGATCTCCTCGCAGGCCCGCGGCGAGATCGATCGCAGCCAGCGCGAGTACTTCCTGCGGCAGCAGCTGAAGGCCATCCAGCAGGAGCTCGGCGAGGGCGAGGAGCTGGGCGAGGAGATCGCCCTGTATCGCCAGCTCGGCGACGAGAAGAAGCTGAGCAAGGACGGGCGCGAGGAGCTCGAGCGGCAGATCCGCCGGCTCGAGCGCAGCCACCCGGAGAGCGCCGAGACGCAGATCATCCGCACCTATCTCGACTGGCTGACGGCGCTGCCCTGGGAGACGCTCTCCGAGGACGACCTCGACCTCGCGCACGCGCAGCAGGTGCTCGACGACGACCACTACGATCTCGAGAAGATCAAGGAGCGGATCCTCGAGTACCTGGCAGTGCGCAAGCTCAAGCCGGATACGCGCGGCCCCATCCTCTGCTTCGTCGGTCCCCCGGGCGTCGGCAAGACCTCGCTCGGCCGCTCGATCGCGCGCTCGCTCGGGCGCCGCTTCGTCCGCCTGTCGCTGGGCGGGGTGCGCGACGAGGCGGAGATCCGGGGCCATCGCCGCACCTATGTCGGCGCGCTGCCGGGGCGCATCCTGCAGGGCATTCGCCAGGCGGGCACCAGCAACCCCGTCTTCGTGCTCGACGAGATCGACAAGATCGGCGCCGATTTCCGCGGCGACCCTTCGTCGGCGCTGCTCGAGGTGCTCGATCCGGAGCAGAACTGGAGCTTCGTCGATCACTACCTGGGCCTGGCCTACGATCTCTCGCGCGTGCTGTTCATCGCCACCGCCAACATGCTCGAGCCGATTCAACCGGCCTTCCTCGACCGCATGGAGGTCCTCCGGCTGACCGGCTACACCGAGGAAGAGAAGCTGCAGATCGCGGAGCGGCACCTGGTTCCCAAGCAGATGCGGGAGAACGGCGTCACCGCCGAGCACATCGCGTTCGCGCCCGACGGCATCCGGCAGGTGATCTCGGGCTATACCAAGGAGGCCGGGCTGCGCAACCTCGAGCGCGAGCTGGCGGCCATCTGCCGCAAGGTCGCGGTGCGGGTGGCGCGCGGCGAAACGACGCTGGTGACGGTGGGGCCGGCCCAGGTCGAAGAGTTCCTCGGCGCGCGCAAGCACTTCGCCGAGGAGCTGCTCGAACGCGACCGGGTGGGCGTCGCGACAGGTCTCGCCTGGACCGCGGCCGGCGGCGACCTGTTGTTCATCGAGGTGGTGGCGGTGCCGGGCAAGGGACAGCTGCTGCTCACCGGCCAGCTCGGCGACGTGATGAAGGAATCCGCGCAGGCGGCGCTCAGCTTTGCGCGCGCCTGGGCCGGCGCGCACGAGATGTCCTCGGATTATTTCGCCAAGCACGACATCCACATTCACGTGCCGGCGGGCTCGATCCCCAAGGACGGCCCCTCGGCAGGCATCACCATCGGCACCGCGATCCTGTCGGTGCTCACCGGCAGGCCGGTCAACCGGCGGGTGGCGATGACCGGCGAGATCACGCTGCGCGGTGACGTCCTGCCGATCGGCGGCCTCAAGGAGAAGGTGTTGGCCGCGAAGCTCGCGGGTGTCCACACGGTGATCGTTCCCAAGCTCAACCACCGCGACTTGACCGAGGTGCCGGAGACCATCAAGAAAGGTCTCACTTTCCATTTCGTCGAGCACATGGACGAGGTGCTCGAGCTGGCGCTGCTCGCTCCCGTAGTGCCGGTAGCGCCGGCGGCGCGAGCGCCCGACGTTGCGACACCGCAGCTGCCGGCGGCCTCGCCCGCCGGAACGCGCCCGGAGAGAGCGCCGGCGACACCTCCCGCCGCCGCACGCCAGATCAAGCCGCCGGCCTCCGGCCGACGCCAGATCAAGCCGCCGGTCTCCAAGCCGCCGGCGGCCGTGCGCTGACCGTCGATCCACGATTGGGCAAGTGGCCCGCGCGCTCCAAGGGGAAGACCGGCTGCTGCGCTGGCTCCGGCGCCAGCTCGATCGCTCACCGCAACCGCCCGGCGTGGCGCGAACGCCCGCGCCGCCGCTGCTCGGCGACGATGCGGCGGTCCTGCCCGCCCGCGGTCCGTTCGCCGTCACGGTCGACAGCCAGATCGCCGGCGTGCACTTCGTGCAGGGGCTGGACGCGGCGGTGATCGCCGAGCGGCTGCTGGCGGTCAATCTCTCCGACCTGGCGGCGATGGGGGCGACGCCGGAATACGCGTTCCTGGCCTTGACCGCGCCGCCCGAGCTCGATCACCGGCGTTTCTTTCGCGCGCTGCTCGCGGCCTGCGCCCGTCACCGCGTACGGCTCGCCGGCGGCGATCTCTCACGCGGCCCCGGCGCCGGGAGCACGCTGGTCGCGACGCTCACCGTGCTCGGCGGCCATCGCCGCGGTGCACGCTGGTTGCGGCGCTCCGGCGCGTGGCCGGGCCAGCTGCTGTGGCTCGGCGGCACCATCGGCGAGTCGGCGTCCGGGCGGCTGCTGATGGGCGCCGGCGCGCGCTTCGCCTCGGGACGCGTCGCGCTGCCGGCGGGTTGGG
>DATNKH010000615.1:0-4247 GCA_035603475.1 Thermoanaerobaculia bacterium | reverse complement strand
AACGTCAGGGGCCGGCGAAGGGACGAGCCGACGCCGGGACTTGACCCTAGCGAGGCGCTTGGAAGATCTCCTTCAAGTACTCCGGGTCGGGTAGCGCGCGGCCGGCTCGGGCGGCCCAGGCTGCGGGGCCGGCGCCGACCGCTCCGCCGGCTCCGGCCGCTCCAGCCGCCGCGCCATGTCGGCCACCGTGCGCGGCGCCGTCTCGAAAGTGGCCCCGCGCTCGGCGATCCCCTGGTTGTAGATGTCCGCGATGCGCTCCGCGTCCGCGGCGGCCGCCGGCCGGATCGCCGGCGCGGGCCTGGTCTCCATGCGATCGCTTCCCTCTTCCCGTCCTCGTCCTCGCCAGCAGCGCCACTCAATATACCCGATCCGCGAGGAGATCCCCTGCTTGCGGCCCGCGGGCTTTCGCCGCGGATGCCCGCCCTCCCCCGCTCAGTTGCAGGGGAAGGTGTTGATCACGTAATAGGGCGTGATCGATCCCCACCCCCCGGAATAGTTCGGACAGTAGTAGCGATAGCCGACCACCGTCTGGTGGTTGGCATTGTTGTAGTAGGTGAAGTCGTGTCCCGTCTTCGTCGCCGCGGCCGCCGGCGATCCCTTGAAGACGCCCAGCAGCAGCAGGGCAAGGCACGCCCCCAGCACGAGCACGAGGAGCAGTCGGCGATGGTGACGCAAGGCATGAAGCATGACGAACCTCCGATCGAGTGAGCGGGATCGGCAATCCCGCGGTTGCAGGAAGCGGCACCAGTCCGCGCCCGGTCATGCACCGGGCTGGCACCCACGTGGCGCGCCTGCCGCGGCCACGTCCAGTCCTGCAAGAGAGGGTGCCCGCCGCGCGACTCGGGGAGACGCCGCGGAGGACGGCTCCGCCGCCCCGGGCCAAGTCCAGGACAGAGCCGCCCCCGGCAGCGAGCGCGGCCCGCGGCGCTGTGGAACCGCCAACGTGAAGCTTCGATGATTCGCGAACTATACTTAACAATCAGAAGGACGACTCTGCATTGAAATGATGCGAAGATGGCAACGCCGCTATGCTTCGGCCGCGGCGAGGCTCGATCGGGCGGCCGCTTGACTAACCTCACGTCAGAAGCTATGCTGGCAGTCATACTCATCGATCAGCGATGACTGGTTCGAGCGGGTAGGAGCGGCGTGGTGGTGTGCAGCCACGTTGACCACCAGCCCCGCCCCTATCCTGCTCGGCGACTCCTGGAGGCACCTGATGAACTGCTCTGTCAAGCGTGCGGTAGTGATCTGTCTCGGAATTTCCTGCGGCGCCTGGACGCCGATTCTCGCTGCCGGCGCGTCCGAGCCGGCCGGAAGCACCGCCGGGGAGGAGCTCACGTTCTCGCTCACCGCCGATGAGCCGTTCGACGTCCCCGAGGCGTCCTGGACGCCGCGATTCGAAGTGCTGCCGGGACCGGAGCTGGAGAAGGCGGCCTTGCGCCTCAGCTTCACGAATTTCACCAACTTCGTTCAGGTCGGCCGGCAGCGCTACACCTTCACGGAGGTGGGCTCGGACCCGTCAAAGAACAACGCGAGGAACAGCGTCGTTTCCGTCGCGATCATCCCGATCAGGGCGGTATTCGACGACGGCAGCGTCTTCGACCCGACCGCCGCCGACCCGTGCGCGGGCGGCCTGACGCCGGCCGACCTCGTCGACCAATCCCCGGTCCTCCAGAGCGTGGATTACGGGGACGGCCCACGGCAGTTCGAAGAGGAGTTCCGCCGCTTCGAGTTCTGGGCCTTCGCCGGTCCGGGCGCACGCAATCCCGGCTACAGCGTGCGCATCTCGCCCGGCTGGTTGCCGACCGCCAGCATCAGTTTTCACGGCTTCCCGACCCAGTCGAGCCCCTGCGGCAGGCTCGGCTTGGTGGACAAGGCCAAGTGGGACGCGTTCGTCAGGGGCACCATCTTTCCTCAGCTCCGCAAGTTTGGTGTAGGCCCGGCCGACTTCGCGCTGTTCCTGTTCTCGAACGTCGTCTTCTACAACGGCAACCAGAACAACTGCTGCACGCTCGGCTACCACAGCTGGTTCAACTTTCATGGTGTCCAGACCTACGGCGTGGGGGAGTACGACACCAATCAGGGGTTCAAGAACGTCAGCGACATCGCCCCGCTCTCCCACGAGATCGGCGAGTGGTACGACGACCCTCTGGGCAACAACCCGACCCCGCCCTGGGGTCATATCGGCCAGGTCTCGGGATGCCAGACGAACCTCGAGGTCGGAGACCCGCTTAGCGGCAATCTCTTCGAGGTAGGGATGCCCAACGGCGTGAACTACCATCCGCAGGAGCTTGCCTTCTTCTCCTGGTTCTTCAACGAGGTGCCCTCGTTGGGCATCAACGGGTGGTACTCGATGGGAGGCACGTTCCGCACGCCGGCCGCCCACTGCAGGTAGCAGTTCGTACCGCCTCCCCGCGCTCAGCCGGCGCCAGGAAGCCGGCCCACGGCGCCGCTCAATGCGGCGGCGCGGCGGCGCGACGGCGCCAGACGGTCGAGAGCGCTTCGGTTGCTGGTGCCGGTCGCACCTCGGGGAATACACTCTGCGAGGTGGCCGAGATCTTCCACATCGACGATTGGCTCGACCGTCCCCCGGGCGGCGCCTGCCGCTCCTTGTGGGACTGCCTGCACGACGCGGTCCTGCGTTCGATCACCTCGGATCGAATGGCACGCACCCTGGTGCTGGACTTCGCCAGCGATCACCTCCTGCGCTTCGGCAGGCTTCCGGAGGGTGCCCGCTTCCGCTTCCGCCTGGAAGGCGTCAGGGCAGTCCGCGCGCACACCCTTGCCAGCTGGCCGGGCCCCGAACGCCAGCCGTCCTCCTGGGAGACGCATGAAGAGTGGTATGACAAGGGACGGCAGGAGTCCCACTCCTGGAGCGAATTCGAGGCCTTGTGCAACACGACGGGACTGGACGTCGGCAACGCCGACATCAACACCGCCGAGGGCGCCGTGGCGCTGCTGCTCTCCGGCAATGCGCGCGCCAACGATCAGTACTTCATCTTCTCGATCCGCGCCGAGCGGCTCGCGGTCCGCCTCGTCCACGATGGCGACGCCGGCGAGGACTTCGCCCTCGAGCGGCTCGAGCAGCTCGGCCACGATTTCTGGGAGGCCTTCGCCGCCCGCGGCCAGAGCTGACCGTTGACGGCGAACCGGGCCGGCAGCAGGATCAATCCGCCGGGCTGTCGATCTCGAAGGCCAGGCCGACCAGCTCGGCCAGCGTGATGGCGGCGGCGACCGCCAGGCTCACCAGCCGGCGCCGCACCGCCGCCGCCTCCCCATCCGGCCGCCCCGGCTGCCCCAGCAGCATCAGGAGCGCACCCATCTCCTCCACCTGCGCGAGCGCCTCGCGCTGGGCGGCATGGGCATCGCGCCGCGATGCCGGCGCCTCCTCGGGCGGCGCCGGCGGCGCGGATGCAGGCCAGGCGGGCGCCGCCGGTCCTCCCTGCGCCGCGAGCGCCGCGAGCTGGGCGGCGTGCAACCGATCGACCGCCGCTCGCAGCCTCGCTCCTTGCCAGCCCCGCGCCCCGGAGGATTCACCGTGCCGTGATCCGGTGCCCTTCTCGCTCTCAGGCCTCGCACCCTGCCGGCCCCCCGCTCCGGCGCCTGGCCCGCTCTCCGATCTCATGCCCTGCAGGTCCTCCGTCCCCGAGCCCTGCCCGCTCTCCCCCATCTTCAGCGGCGGCGCCCCGCCGGGTGCGGCCGTCATCCGCAGGCACCCGAGCCCGCATCCGCGGCCGCTCGCGCACGCGCATCGGCATCCGCCGCCGCGGCCCGCCGCCGCCCGCGCCGCATCACGACCGCGGCCGTCCCGCCCAGGAGCACGATCAAGGCCCCCAGGCCCCAATCGCCGAGCGTCGGGATCGCCTGCGGCGGCGGCGGCAACGTGCCCGCGGTGACCGGCGTCTCGGTCGGGCCGGGGGTGGAGGGCGGCGGCGGCGGCCCGCTCTCATCCGGAGGGATGTTGCCGCCGGTTGTCTCGACCTGCGCCGCGACCTGTGTGAGGCCCGGCGGCAGGTTGGCATGGACCGTCACGTCCCACTCGACCGTCGCCGTGCCGCCCGCCGCGAGATCCCCGAGCGCCACCACCACCGTGGTGTCCCCCGCGCCGTTCCCTGTCGTCACCGCACCCTGGCTCGTCGTCACCGACCCGGCGACGAGCGCCGTGTTGGCGTCGAGCGACGCCGCCGCCAGCAGCGTCGTCAGCGTCGAGCCGGTCCCATTCGGCACCGTCAGGATGTAATGGATGC